>JBBQFA010000352.1:0-2592 GCA_038321515.1 Thermoleophilia bacterium
TCTCTCGGATCTGTTCGTGGCGATCGGCGAGGCCGCTCGCGACAACGGCGTCGGAGTCGTCTTCCTGATCGACGAGATCCAGTACCTGAGGCCACCAGAACTCGAAGCGCTGATAGTCGCCCTGCACAAGTGCGCCCGGCGCTCGCTACCCATCACGCTGGTCGGCGCCGGTCTGCCGCAGGTTCCACGCCTCGCCGGGGAGGCCAAGTCGTACAGCGAGCGGCTCTTCAGGTGCCCGCGGATCGGGCAACTCGACGCCCTGACTCACGCGCGAGAGGCGATCACCCTGCCGACCGAAGCGCTGGGCGTCGTGTTTGACCCGCCGGCGGTCGACTTCGTGGTCGAATATACACAGGGTTATCCGTACTTCCTGCAGGAGTACGGCAGGATCGTCTGGGACGAGTCGTCGGCCTCCTCCATCACCCTGGGCGATGTCGAGTCCGTTCGGCCTCTCGTGGAGGCGGGCCTGGACGAGAGCTTCTTCCGGGTCAGAGCGGAGCGAACGACCGATCTCGAGCTGCGCTACCTCTTCGCGATGGCCGAACTGGGTTCAGATCCGCACGGCGCGACCGAGGTGGCGTCTCGAATCGGCAGGTCGGCGGAGCAGGCCGGCCCGATCCGCTCGAGACTGATCGACAAGGGCCTGCTCTACACCTCCGCACGCGGCTATGCGGCGTTCACGGTGCCGCAGTTCGACAGGTACATGCTTCGCAACCACGGGAATCTCGGAGTGGTCAGCGGCTGAGCGCGTGGTGCGAGAGCGGCTCCGCAAACGCGTAGGGGTCATGCGCGTGCGCACGGATCGTCGAGCAGGCTCAATTGCCCGAGCAGGTCAAGCTGCAGAACGGGAGTGTCGTCAGTCGACCGAGCGCCTGGAGCTGACCAACGCTCGGCCTCACCTACGACCAGCTCACCGCCCGCGTCTGGGCGTGCGCGAAGGCGGATACCTACGCCTGGCCGGGCGGCTGAGCGGCATCCTCGCGCGGGGCTTGAAGCGGCAAGAACGAGAGCAGACTCTCGCGTCTTGGCCTGAACAGTTCTCCATCGCGCACGACCAGTCCCAGTGCCTCAACAGCATGGATGTCGCGAGTGAGTGTCTTTTGCGACGCGGTGGCATAGAGCCGGGCCACCTCTGGGTTGAGCTGAGTCAGGCGTGAACGCTCAGTTGGCTCCGTCAGCGCCAGGACGAGTTCGCGCGCCCGCACGGCCGGTGCGCTGGAGGCGTTGCGGAACCCTTCGCGGATGCGATCGTAAACATAGTCCCGCCACATGACGGCCATCTGTTGTTCCCAGATCATGATGAGCTGCTCTCGCAGCCCATCGACGAAGCCCTCCATCGCGTAGCGGACGAACGCGAGTTCACCCGCGCCCTTTTGCCGGGCCTCGTCGAGGCTGCGGTAGTACTGAGGCCGCGTCAGATTGTAGTGATTGCTGAGAAGGTGAGCTGCTGGGCTCGGCACGAATCCAGAAGCCAGCAGAAGCTGGTACTCGACCAATCGGCCAGTCCGGCCGTTGCCATCGCCGAACGGGTGGATCCACTCGATGTAGAGATGCGCGATGATGGCGCGCACGCAGACCAGGCAGAACGCCCACGCGTCGTCTTCATGCCGAAAGTCGTCTGACTCGAGCCAGTCGCAGAGCCGAGCGAGGAGATACTCACACTCTTCGGCAGGTGCGCCGCGATATCCGGGCACCCCCGCTCCGTGCGTGCGCACTTGGCCGGGCACGACCCCGTCCTCCAGCTTGAGGCCGTCAAGGACGAGGCTGTTCATCTGCTTGATGCGGTCTGGCGTGAGAGGGCGCAACCCGCCCGAGGCGAGCTCGTTGACGATCAGGTTGTATGCCGCGACAACGTTGTCTACCTCGACTCCCAGATACTCACGCGACGGCGGCAGTCGCTTGATGCCGTCGACGCGGTCGCCGACCTCGTCTTCGCTAAGGGTGTTGCCCTCGATCGCGGTTGTGGCTGCTGCCCCTTTGATGAGCGAGACGCGATGGAGTTGCCGCGCGACGTCGGGGAGGAGCGGTTCGCCTGCGATGTGCTCGCACTTCGACCGTGCCTCCCCCAGCAGCAGCCAGTCGTGTGGCTGAAGCCTACGCAGGTCGACGGAGAAGTCGATCCACGGATGTGTCTCCATATATGTCCACATGTCCTGTCCTAATAGTTGGCAGGTAGAGTACGCTATTTTGCAGGAAGTAAGCGAACAACGGCAACTGCGGTGGACGTTGTCGTGGCCACACGCATGACTAGCATACTGCGAAGCGACGAGAAGAGCATCGTTGACATTGCCGGGCCGCGGCCGCGCCGTCGAGCGCCCCTTCGCTCCGGCCGAGCTCGCCGCCTTCCGCGAGGGCCTCGCCGACCTCGGCCTCACCTACCGCGAGCGCGCCCTGCTCGGCCGCGACCTCAAGGCCGACGAGGCGCGCTACGTCATCGAGATGGCGCGCCGCATCGCCGCCATCCTGCTGCTCGAGCCGGCGCTCGACGCCGACTACGAGCGAGTGAAGGCGGAGACGTGCGCTTGGCTGGGGCCATCCGTGCTGTCGTGTGGTTGACGTTCCCGGCCGGCCGTTTACTCGCAGCTTGAAGGG
>JBBQFA010000353.1:0-2563 GCA_038321515.1 Thermoleophilia bacterium
CTACTGCGGCTTGCGCGCCGCCAACCGCCTGGTCGAGCGTTACCGCATGAGCGCGGACGAGATCATCGAGTGCGCCCAGAACGCTGAGGCTTGGGGCTGGGGCACCGTCGTGCTGCACTCGGGCGAAGACTACGGCCTCCGGGCGGAGTGGATCGCTGAGATCGTGCGCCGCATCAAGGCCGAGACCGGTCTCGCCGTGACGCTGAGCTTCGGCGAGCGTCCGGAGGCGGACCTCGCCGCCTGGCGCGCGGCGGGCGCCGACCGCTACCTGCTGCGCTTCGAGACCTCCGACGAGGCGCTCTACAAGCTCATCCACCCCGACCTCCCCGGCCGGGTCAGCGACCGCAGGAAGGTCCTGCGCACGTTGCGCCGGCTCGGCTACGAGGCCGGCAGCGGGATCATGGTCGGCATCCCCGGCCAGAGCTACGCCAGCGTCGCCGACGACATCGACCTCTTCCGCGGCCTCGACCTCGACATGATCGGCATCGGCCCGTACATCGCCCACCCAGAGACGCCGCTCGGGGACCACAGCTGGGCGCGGGAGATCCCGGCGGGCGAACAGATCCCGAGCGACGAGCTCACCGTCTACAAGGCCGTCGCGCTCACGCGCCTCGTCTGCCCCGAGGCGAACATCCCCAGCACCACGGCGCTGGCGACGATCAACAAGGTCGACGGGCGCGAGACCGGCCTGCAGCGCGGCGCCAACATCGTGATGCCGAACCTGACGCCGCCGGAGTACCGCGTGAAGTACGAGATCTACCCGGACAAGGCGTGCGTCAACGAGACCGCCGAGATGTGCCGCGGCTGCCTGCAGGGGCGGGTGGAGTCGATCGGCCGCGTGATCGGCTCCGGGCCCGGCGGGCGCCGGCGGGCCGAGCAGCCCGCCACGTAGACCACAGCCTCGGAGTGGTGACGACGCGTCTGGAAGAGCTACGCGAGCGCGAGCCGCTCGGCGACGCCGCTGAGCTCGTCCCACGTCGTCGAGCGCCCGAGGCTGAAGCGCACGGCGCCCATGCCCACCTCGGGCGGCACCTGCATCGCCGCCAGAACGGCGGAGAGCTCGACCCGGTCGGCGTGGCACGCCGAGCCGGTCGAGGCGGCCACACCGGGCAGCGACGCGAGGACGTCGCTGCCTACTCGCCCCACGAAGCTGACGCTCAGCGTGTTGCAGAGCCGCTCGGTGGGATGCCCGTTCAGCCGCACGCCATCGCCAAAGGCATTCCGTAGGGCATCCCAGAAGCGGTCGCGCAACTCGCGCGCCTGTACCGTCCAGCGCCGGTCGCCCGCGAGCTCGGCGGCCGCACCCAGACCGACGTCGAGAAGCACGTTCTCGGTGCCGGCGCGTCTGCCGCCCTCATGGGACGCGCCGTGCATGAACGGCTCAAGACTCAGCCCTTGACGCACGTAGAGCGCGCCGACGCCCTTGGGCCCATAGAACTTGTGGGCGGCGATCGAGAGCAGATCGACGCCCAGCTCGTCGACGTCCGTCGAGAGCTTGCCCACAGACTGGGCCGCGTCGCTGTGCAGGGGCACGCCGGCCTCGCGCGTGATGCGAGCGATCTCGGCGATGGGTTGGATCGTGCCCACCTCGTTGTTCGCATGCATCACCGAGACGAGCACGGTGTCGGGGCGCAGGGCGCGGCGGATGTCGTCGGGGTCGACCATGCCCGTGGAGTCGACGCCGACGTAGGTCACGTGCGCGCCCAGACGCTCGAGGAAGCGGCATGGCTCGATGATCGCCGGGTGCTCGATCCGCGTGGTGACGATATGGCGAGAACGCCCCTCCGCGGCGTAGAAGGCCCCCGTCAGGGCCGCGTTGTTCGCCTCCGTGCCTCCGCTGGTGAAGACGACCTCGTCACGCGAGCAGCCAAGCAGGGCCGCGACCTGAGCGCGCGCGGTCTCTACCGCCTCGCGCGCGGGCGCCCCGGCCCAGTGGCCGCTCGACGGATTGCCGAACGCCTCGGCCAGATACGGAGCCATGGCCGCGCCGACTGACGCATCGATCGGCGTGCTGGCGTTGTGGTCCAGGTAGATCTGAGCCGTGCTCATGCGTCCTCCTGGGAGACGGTGACCTTGTCGGCCGTGGCCTCTTCGGCCTGCATGCTGCGCGCTTGACGGCGACGACACAAGTCCCACGTGCGGAAGCTCGCGGACCTCGGAGCCATCGCGCTCCCGTGGGCGAAGTGTAAGAAGCCGCCTCCTCGAGTGTTTGAACAAGTGTACGGCACCTATCCAGTTCGAGGAGGCACCCATGAAGGCACTCAAGACGATCGTGGCCACGGCGGTGATCGTGTTCGCGCTCACCACTGTGGCCGTGGCGGGCGTGCAGCGGCTCGGCGGCGACGACCAGGCGGCAGGCGCGCCGGCCAGCGCGACCGCTCCGACGGCGCAGCAAAGCGGCTCGGTCACCCTCACGGCACAGCAGTTCGCAGCGCTCTTGCACCCAGTCGGCGGCCCTGCCGCCCAGGGGAACTCGACCGATCCCGGCATAGCCCGCGACCGGGCGCGCGAGCGCCAGCTCGACCGCGCCCAGGACCGTAGCGCAAACCACGCCAGCGGCCAC
>JBBQFA010000354.1:0-2550 GCA_038321515.1 Thermoleophilia bacterium
AGAACGGCGTGCGGCCAGTCCTCGGTGAGGTCGGCGAAGAGATGCTCGATCATCGAGTTGGGGCCGCAGCCATAGGCGCCGAGCAGGAGCGGATAGACGTCACCGGCCTGCACGCCGGCGGCCGCGGCGCGCAGCGCCTGCCCGGCGCTCGCCCAATGCACACGACTCATCTCAGGGACGTCGGCCGGCGTCGGGTAGCAGTCCACAGGCAGCGGCAGCGCACCGTTGGCGGCCACCAACTCGTGGATACCGGCGTCGAGCACGGCGTCATGGATGACGTGCGTCTCGCCGGCGATCAGGATGACAGGAAAACCGCGCTCGCGAGCCCAGGCCAGAGCGTGCTCGCCGATAGCCCGCAGTCCAGCCTCAAAGCGGCGCTGCGCCTCGAGCGCCGCCTGATAGGCGTCGCCGATGGCGGCGCCCGTCGGTGGCGCGCTCTCCGTGCCTTCGGCCAGCGCACGCGCCGCGCCCTCGAGAGCGCGGCGCACGCGCGGCGCGTCGAACCCGTCGCCCTCCTGCTCGAAGAGCACCGGCCGCAGCACGCGCGTCGCGGAACCTTCGGCGACGAGCGCCCGAGCGGCCATGTCGGGGGCGCCCTGCGCCATCGGGCACGTGTAGGTGCGAGAGCCGGCGTTGGGCAAGGGCAGGTGCACGAAGATCGGCGCGACGACCACGTCGACGTCCGCGCCGGCAAGCCCGTGCAGCAGCTTGACCGGCGCGCAGGCTCCCGGCGCGGCGCAGCGCCGATCGCCCTCCGCCAGCGTGTCCCGGCCGGGTCTCAGCACGTCGACCCGGTAGCCGAGCCGGCGGACGAACGTGTGAAAGAAGGGGAGCGTGTCGATCAGGTAGTGCGCGTAGGGCAGGCCGACGACCGGGCCGGCGGGTGACGCAGTCGCACCGTCCGCGTCGCCGGCCTCGCCCAGTAGCGAGCGCAGCAGATCATCGCGCTCGCGGTACGGGCTCGGCGCATCCTTCGGCAGCTTGTCTCCGGCGGCCGACACGGCATCGTACTTGGGGCACTGACCGCCGCTCACGACCTTCTCATGAGTCCCGCCGATGTCGATATCGGCAAGCTCGAGATGGCACAGGTTCCGGCAGTCGCGGTCGCTGCACTGGAACTCGCGACGGCCGGCGACGCGCGCGTCCAGGACGCGGGCGAGGTCGATGGGCGCAGCGTCGCGGGAACCGGCGCCTCCGGCCAGTGCCCGCCCCGCCAGCAGTGCGATACCGATGGCGCCCATCGCGCCCGGGTCGGCGGGCACGACCACCTCGCGCTCGAGAACCGCCGCCAGGGTCCTCGCCAGCGAAGGATCGGTCGCCGGCTTGCCCTGGAAGAAGACCCGGTCGAGCAGCCGGCGCTGGCCCATCACCCTGCTGCGGTAGTTGCGCACCACGGAGTGCTGGAGGCCGGCGAACACGTCGTCCCGGGCAAACCCGTCGCCGAGCGCCTCGGCGGCGACGTCCGCGACGAAGACGGTGCAGGTCTGCCCCAGGTCCGGTGGGCCGTCGCTGTTCGCCGCCAGCCGCCCGAACTCGGCGATGTCGTCGATACCGTGGGCGATGGCCTGCTCCTCGAGAAAGGAGCCGGTGCCGGCGCTGCAGACGCGATTCATGTCGGCGTCGACGACGCGACCGTTCTCGACGTTGATGAACTTGGCGTCCTGGCCGCCGATCTCCACGATCGAGAGGCTGCGGCCGCCGTCCGCGTCGAGCGCGGCGGCCGCGGCCGCGTGGGCGACGATCTCGTTCTGCACCATGAGGCGCGCCCCGAGGTCAGGGTACGCGGCGTGAAAGACGGTGGCGGCCGCGTCGCGCCCCGAGCCGGTGATGCCCACGGCGACCACCGGGTTCGCCGCCATCTCGCCGACCTCGGCGACCAGCGCCTGCGCCGCCTCCACGGGATTGCCTTCGGTGCTCCGGTAGATACTGGCAAGAACGACGCCGGTCACCGGGTCGAGCAGTGCCGCCTTGGAGCCGGTGGAGCCCAGGTCGAGGCCGAGGACGACAGCCGCATCCGGCCCGGGCGGGTCGTCGTGCGACTCCTCGAGCCGCACGACCTCTCCCGGTCCTTCGCGCGCCGGCCGTAAACGGCCGATGCGGCTGCGCACCGGGCGCACCAGCGCCGCCGGGTCGGCGGGCAAGCCGGCGGGGAACGCCGCGAGCCGGGCGGAAGAAGACGGCGCGACGGCGCTCTGCCGCGCCGCATAGCGCAGCGCCCCGAGCGCCTCGAAGACGCCGGCGTGCTCGGCGACCGTGACCGGCGCGTCAGTCAGCGCTGCCACACCCTCGGCGATGGGCGCGATGAAAGCCCCGTGCCCGATCAGGATGACGGGGCCGTCGATCCTGCTCTTGTCGTACAGGCTGTGGACGTTGCGGGCGACGCCGGCGAAGAGGCCGCGAAAGATGCGCCCGTGCGACTCGCCCTGGTTGGCGAAGTGCGTCAGCTCGCTCTTGGCGAACACGGCGCAGCGGCTGGTCACCGTGACGCCGTCGGGGCTGGCCTCGGCGAGCGCCACGGCCTCCTCGAGTGAACGTCCGAGACGAGCGCAG
>JBBQFA010000355.1:0-2549 GCA_038321515.1 Thermoleophilia bacterium
TCGAGCCGCTGCGCGACGCGACGCTGCGCCTGCTCGAGCGCACGGGCGTCCGCTTTGAGTCACCGAAGGCACTGGCCATCCTGAGGCACGCCGGCGCGAAGGCGGACGAGGGCTCCGACCTCGTCCGCCTGCCTCGCCGACTCGTCGAGGAGACGCTGGCGCTCGTCCCGCGGACGTTCACCCTCGGCGCCCGCGCTCCGGCCTGCGACCTGCACGTCGGCTCCGGCCTCACCTACGGCACCACCGACGGCTGCGGCGTCGAGGTGGTCGACTGGCACACCGGCGAACGACGCGCGTCCACCAAGGCCGACCTCGCCGCCATCACGCGTATGCAGGACTGCCTCGGCTCGATCAGCTTCTGGTGGCCGACGGTGAGCGCCGGTGACTGCGGCGAGACTGCCCAACTACACGAGATCGAGGCGGGCTGGAACAACACGAGCAAGCACCTGATGGGGATGGTGCAGGGCGAGGCGCTCGCCCGCGCCGCCGTCGAGATGGCCACCACGGTGGCCGGCGGAGCCGAAGAGCTTCGCCGCCGCCCCGTGATGAGTGACCTCATCGGCACGGTCTCGCCACTCACGCACGACAAGGACGGCATCGAGGCCGGCCTGGTCTTCGCCGCGGCCGGCGTCCCCGTCTGCTACGTCACCATGCCGAATCTCGGCACGACGGCTCCGGCCACCAAAGCCGGCGCCTTCGTCGTCGGCGCCGCTGAGATCGTCGCGGCGGCAGTGCTCCACGAGCTCGCCGCCCCAGGCTCTCCCGTCCTGGGCTCGATCATGCAGATCTACGCCGACCCGCGCACCGCGCTCACGATGACGTCGCCCCTGGACGACCGCTGCCGCTTCCTGGCCACCGAGCTGCTCCACAGCTTCGGTCTGCCGGCGCTGGGGCCGTTCGGGGGCACCGACGCCCGGGACGCCGGCTCGTGGCTCGCCGGCGTCGAGACGATGATGCAACTGCTGCAGGCGCCCCTGGACGGCTGCGAGCTCTACACGGGCATCGGACTCACGAACACCTACAACCTGTTCACGGCGGAGAACCTGATCCTGGACGACGACCTCTACCACCGCGCCCGCCACGCCTTTCTCGACATCCCCATGGACGAGGAATCGCTGGCGCTCGACGTCATCGATGCGGTCGGCCCCGGTGGGCACTTCCTCGCGCAGCCGCACACACGCCGGCACATGCGAGACGCCGTGGTTCGCGCGGTGAGCCAGGAGATCGCCGCCGACGGCCAGCACTACCGCGACCCGGTGGAGGTGGCACGGGAGCGCGCCCTCCACATCCTGCAGCACTACGAGCCGGAACCGCTGCCGGCAGATACGCGCGCCGAGCTGCACAGCATCGTCGACGCCGCCGACCGGGAGGCGCGCGGCTAGGGGCAATACTGTTCATTTAACGACGATGCGTACGACGCCGACCTGCCGCGGTGGTGGTGGCGCTGCGCCCCGAGGGCGCAGCGGGAAGTTGCTCATCTTGCGTTTCACGCCGCGCGGGTTGCGACGACCCCGGCTGCTGGCGACCCGCTCCTGCAGGATCTCGTCCAGCACGCGCTCATGGAAGGCCGTTCGCTGCCGAGGGGGGAATAGCGTGCCACGTGGTGAGCCGACGGCGCACGACGCGCACCGCGTGCAGGAAAGAGAGCCGGTCTGGATCCTCACCCCCTTTCAGGGCGGCTTCGTGCATCAGAGCGCGGATCGCGAAGTGCGCGAGCAGCAGTCCGTAGAGCTCCTGGCGGACGAGGTCCGGGGTCTTGCTGCGCAGCACGATGCGGGGGCCGCGCAGATGGGTCTTCAGCTCATCGAACGCCGTCTCGATCTCCCAACGCTCGTGGTAGAGAGCCGCGAGCTCCGCGGCCGGCGCCACCTCGGGGTCGAGGATGCTGGTCGCCAGGCGATACAGCGGCTCGGCGTCGGCGACCCCTTCCAGCACGTACTCGACGACGCGCACCGGAAGCCCGCGCGTCTTACGCCGGCGATCTTTCTCCGAGGGGTAGGTCGTGCTCAGGTAGGAGCCATCGGCGAGGCGCTGCTCGCAGGGCAGGCGCAGGTTCTTCTTGAGGCGCCAGAGCAACTCGGCGCCGCTGGCGCGCGCCTGCGCGTAGAGCTCGAAGCCGAAGAACTGCCGGTCGGCGAGGCAGAGCATGCCCGGCCGCAAGGCGGGCAGCACGCGCCTGGCCAGCGTGACCTCGCCTGCCCGGTAGGCGCTCATCTGGGTGCCGAACAACACGTGCGTGCCGTTCTCCACGAGCGCGACGAAACGGATCTGCGGAAAGGCGGCAGTGCCGCGCGAAGCCGCCGGCCGACCGTAGGCCGCCTCGTTCGCCGCCTCGTCGGCCACGTCGAGGGTGCTGCCGTCGAGGCTCACGAGGCGCCAGGTGCGGTACCAGGCGCCTCTGGTCTCCGGCGTGGCGATCGGGCCGACGATCTCATCGTGCAGCTGCCGCAGGGGCTCGGAGCCGAGGCGCGTGCGCGCCTGTGAGATCCCCGAGCGGCCGGCCACCTTGAGCGGCGTCGAGGGGTCCGCCAGCCACTCGAGCCCCTCCA
>JBBQFA010000356.1:0-2540 GCA_038321515.1 Thermoleophilia bacterium
CGGCGCCTTCGTCTGCGGCGAGTCGACGGCGCTGACCGCCTCCATCGAGGGGCACCGCGGCATGCCGCGCGGCAAGCACATCCGCACGGTCGCCCACGGCCTCTGGGGCCAGCCGACCAATCTCAACAACGTCGAGACCTACGCCACGGTGCCGTGGATCATCAACCACGGCGCAGACGCCTTCACGGCGATGGGCACCGACACGTCTAAGGGCACCAAGATCTTCTCGCTCACCGGCAAGGTGCGTAACTCTGGCCTTGTCGAGGTCCCGATGGGCGCCACGCTGCGCGAAGTGATCTTCGACATCGGCGGCGGCATGCAGGACGGCCACGAGTTCAAGGCCGTGCAGCTCGGCGGCCCCAGCGGGGGCTGCCTGCCCGCCGAGCTTCTCGACACCCCGATCGACTTCGAGAACCTCACCAAGTACGGCTCGATGATGGGCTCGGGCGGCATGGTCGTCGTCGACGAGACCACCTGCATGGTCGACTTCGCCAAGTTCTTCTTCAAGTTCACGGCGGAGGAGAGCTGCGGCAAGTGCGTGCCCTGCCGCGTCGGCACGCAGCGCATGCTCGAGATCCTCGAGCGCATCAGCGCCGGCGAGGCGGATCTCGACGACATCGAGCGCCTTGAGCGGTTCGCCGCCGACATCATCGAAGGCTCGCTCTGCCAGCTCGGCGGCAGCGCCCCGAACCCGGTGCTCACCACGCTGCGGTACTTCCGCGACGAGGTGATGGCACACGTGGTCGAGCAGTGCTGCCCGGCCAAGGTGTGCCGCCCGCTGATCCGCTACACCATCGACAAAGACGCTTGCACCGGTTGTCACGTCTGCTTTGACGCTTGCCCCACCGACGCTATCAGCGGCGAACGCAAGCAGCTGCACGTCATCGACCAGAAGCTCTGCATCAAGTGCGACAGCTGTCGCCAGGTCTGCAAGTTCGACGCCGTCCCGGTCGAGACAGGCATATTCGAGCTCGCAGAAGGGAGGCGGCAGTGAGCACGCGTACCAAGGCCGCCGTGAAGCTCACCATCAACGGCACGAAGCTCAACGCCCGTGAGGGCGAGACCGTCCTCACGGTCGCCCGCCGCGAGGGTATCGAGATCCCGGCGCTGTGCCACGAAGAGGGCACAGCGGCGTGGGGCGCCTGCCGCCTGTGCATGGTCGAGGTCGAAGGCCTCGACAAACTGCAGGCGGCCTGCACCACATGGGTCAAGGACGACCTCGTCGTCACCACCGACACGCCGCGCATCCGCGCGCGGCGCGAGAGCTACCTCAAGATGTACCTCTCGGACCACAACGCCTACTGCGAGGCGCCCTGCTCGGACGCCTGCCCCACGCACATCGACATCCCCGCCTACATGGCGGCGCTCGCCGGCGGCGACGCCGCCATGGCCGCCACGATCGTGCGCGAGGAGCTACCGTTCGCCGGCATCCTCGGGCGCGTCTGCCCGCGCTACTGCGAGCCCGTCTGCCGGCGTGGCGACCTCGACGACCCCATCGCCATCTGCGCCCTGCACCGGGCGGCCGCCGACCACAGCGACACGCTGCTGATCCCCGGTCTGCCCACCGGCAAGCGCGTCGCCGTCATCGGGGCCGGCCCCGCCGGCCTCGCCACCGCGTGGTTCCTCACCGAGCGCGGCAACCAGGTCACGATCTACGACGCCAACGAGAAGGCCGGCGGCTCACTGGTCTACAGCATCCCCGAGTTCCGCCTACCCGAGAAGGTCGTCGACAAGGAGCTCGCTCCGCTCTGGGAGGCCGGCGTGCGCTTCGTCGGCGAATCCGAGCTCGGCTACGAGGTCGACCCCGACGGGCTGTTCGACGCCGGCTTCGACGCCGTCGTCATCAGCGTCGGCACCTGGGAGGAGCCCAAGCACATCCTCCCGGGCGACGACGCCGCCCTGCGCGGGCTCGACCTGCTGCGCCGCGTGCGCGAAGGCCGCGCCGTCAAGTTCACGCAGAAGGTCGCCGTGATCGGCGACGGCATCACCGCCCTCGACGTGGCGCGCACGGCGCGACGCAAGGGCGCCAAAGAGGTCGTCGTCATCGCCCAGCACGAGGGCGAGAGCATCCCGGCCGGCGCCCGCGATCTCGCCGCCGCCCTCGAAGAGGGCGTCACGTTCGAGTTCGGCACCCTTGCCAAGAAGGTCAAGACGAAGGCTGGCAAGACTCAAGGCGTCGAGTGCGTGCGCGTCGTACGCGAGAAGGGCCGCACCAAAGAGGTCAGAGGCTCGCGCTTCGACGTGGCCGCCACGACCGTCGTTCTGGCCACCGGCTACGCGCCCAAGCTCGGCGACAGCGCCGAGTACCTGGCGCTCGCCGACGGCGTGCGTCTGCTCGCCAACCACTTCACCGGCCGCACGCCCGAAGAGGGCGTGTTCGCGGCCGGAGACGCCATCAACGGCCCCCGCTCCGTGATCCACGCCGTCGCCGGCGGCAAGCGCGCGGCGCTGGCCGTCGACGCCTGGCTCCGCGGCGAGGACCTCGAGGAGCTCGAGCAGCAGCTGGCCGTCTTTGCCGGCCAGCCATATCTCGAGCAGCT
>JBBQFA010000357.1:0-2517 GCA_038321515.1 Thermoleophilia bacterium
CGAGTATGATGCCGCCGGGAGGATGCACTTACATGTCCGGGAGATGCTCCAGGACATCGCCGACCGGGCCTGCTGGGATCTCGCCGGCGAGCTCGAGCTGTTTCCGGCCGGCTTCACCGGCTAGGACGTCGCGGCGCAGGCGCGCGGCGCCGCCAGACAAGGAGACGCGACGTGGAAGAAACGAAGACCGAGGTCGAGACCATCTTGCAGGGCGTCGTGATGGAGCCAGTGCACGTGGGCATCGTCATGGGCAGCGAGAGCGATCGTGAGATCATGCAGAAAGCGGCAGCCGAGCTCGACGAGCGCAAGATCAAGTACGAGATCAACGTCCTCTCGGCGCACCGCGACCCCGACAAGGTGGCGCACTACGCCAAGACCGCCCAGAGCCGCGGCATCAAGGTACTGATCGGCGGCGCCGGCACGGCGGCGGCCCTCCCCGGCGTCCTGGCCGCCTACACCAACCTCCCCGTGATCGGCGTGCCGATCAAGACGAGCGATCTCGGGGGGCTCGATTCGCTGCTCAGCATCGTGCAGATGCCGCCCGGCGTGCCTGTCGCCTGCGTCGCCATCAACGGCGCCCGTAACGCCGCGATCCTCGCGGCCAAGATCCTCGCCGTTTGAGCGCCGCCGGGCGCGGCGCCGTGCCGCGCGCGGTCGCTCGCCGGTGTACCATAGTCGATTCACAGGGGCGCGACTTCGGGTCGTCGCCTTCGCACGACACCACCGAAAGACCGCATGCCGAGGGACAACCGACCGCCCAGCCCCAGGACGATCTCGGGCTTCGTCTACATCGCGGTGCTCGTCATCGCAGTGCTCCTCGCGTATGTGGCCATTCGCGCCCTCTTTGCCTGAGCGGCGCGGCTCAGAAAGGATCGCAGGCATGAAGAAGCAGGTGTTCTCCTCCCCAGACTCCGCTCCCCCGGTGGGCCCGTACTCGGCCGCCGTCGGCGCCGGCGACTTCGTCTTCGTCTCCGGGCAGATCGCACTCGACCCCGACGGCAAGATCCACGGCTACACGCCGAAGGATCAGACGCGAAAGGCCCTCGAGAACCTGACGGCGACACTGGCCGCCGCCGGCCTGACACTGGACGACGTCGTCAAGACCACGATCTTCCTCAGCGACATGGACGAGTTCGGCGCCGTGAACGAGGTGTACGGCCAGTTCTTCACGGAGCCCTACCCGGCGCGCTCCACCGTAGAGGTGGCGCGCCTGCCCAAGGACCTCCACGTCGAGATCGAAGCCGTCGCCTACCGTGGGTGACCCTCGACGGCGACGGCCGCTCCCGGCACTCGTCACGCTGCTGGCCCTGGCCCTGCTGCTCGGCGCGGCGGCGCTCGGCGCCGCCGCCCTCACCGCATGTGGCAGCTCAGCCGAGAGCGACCCGCTCGCCGGCTACTGGATCGGCGGCCCCGCGAAGCAGCAGGTCCTCATCCACGTCGTCAAGAACGGCGACACCTACAAGGTGCTGGGCAGCCCGAACGCGCCGCTCGGCACGGCGACCAAAGACGGTGACTCGCTCCTCATCGACACCCACGCAGTCGAGATGCGGTTCGTCCCGGCAGGCACTGACAAGCTCACGTTCGAGATCGGCGGCGAGGCGTTCAAGAAGACTCGCACGATCGCGTTGAGCCGGGTGGACGAGACGCAGTACGCGGACGCGGCGACCGCCTTCGGCATCGCCGCCATCCGCCAAGGCCTCATGATGTGGGTCGGCGGCGGCGGCAAGAAGTTCCCGCCGCCCTCCGAAGTGAGCGCGACCGGCGTCCTCGGCAAGATGGTCGTGCCATGGCCGCCGAACCTCTTCAGCGGCGGGACTATGCAGGAGGGCGACGGCGAGGGCGACTACACCTACACGGTGACGGACGGCGGCAAGGCCTTCGAGCTCGTAGGCCACCTCTCCGACGGCAGCACGACGACCGGACCGAGCGGCGCGCCGAGCCTTCCGTAGCGGTGCGCGCGCGCAGCCGCACGTCGCCGTCAGCCGCGCTTCTGGCGGTCGATCTCACGCTGGATCGCATCTTCGCTGATCACCCTGCTGCCGCGTCCGTACGCCTCGTAGGCGTTGAAGGCAAGGCCGATGCCCCAGCCGGCCAGGACCCAGCCCGGCCAGAAGTAGCCCTGACCGTTGATGTACCAGATGACGATCAGAAAGACGTTGACGATGCAGTACGCAACGGCGTGTCCCCAGAAGTCGCGCTTCTTCTTGATCGTCTTGATCGCCTGCTTGCGGATATCTTCGTCGGTCGCCACGCCGTCCTCCTCGTCCTGAAGCGATTGGTCTCCGGCGGATTCTCCACCCCGACGGCGGCGAACGCCAGCACGGCCACGGCGGATGGCCGCTCATCCGCCCCTCCCCACCGCGACGACTCGTGTGAGAGAATCGCGGGCGTCACGACCACGGAGGGCACGCGATGATCGAGCGCTACACGCTTCCTGAGATGGGAGCCATCTGGACCGAAGAAGCCAAGATGCAGGCCTGGCTCGACGTCGAGATCGCCGCCGTGAAGGCCTGGCAC
>JBBQFA010000358.1:0-2502 GCA_038321515.1 Thermoleophilia bacterium
CGCGACGATGGAGAGAGGGCTCATGGGCACAGACTATCGCACAGGGCCGGCGGTGAACGACCAGACCTGTGGACCTCGGCGGAGCGCCGCGACCGGGAGCGGGCCGGATCTCCCCCGCCGACGAGGAGGGATCGTCATGAGGCCGAGAGACGACCGGGACGGCGGCGTCCCTGCCACCGGCCTGTCGACGCGTTGGTCAAGCGTACAGCTCCGGCCGGAGCTGGCTGAGGTAGTCGTAGACGCGCCGCGATTCGTCGATCACCCGCAGGTCGGCGTCGCCCCACACGACCGCTTCATCGTGACCGGCGTCGCAGAGTACGCGGCCGAGCGGGTCTACGAGGCAGCTCTCGCCGACGAGCATGGCGCCGCCGCAGGGTCCCAGCCCGTTGCTGTAGGCGACGAACACGTGGTTCTCCAAGGCCCTGGCCCGCACGAAGACGCGGTGATGCAGCCCCCACGGCTCCATGTTGGCGCTGGGTACGAGCAGGCACTGGGCACCGTCCAGCGCGAGCCTGCGCGCCGCCTCGGGCAACTCGATATCGAAGCAGCAGAGCAGGCCGAAGCGGACGCCCCGGTACGTGAACAGCCCGTCGAGCGCGGCCCCGGGCGTGAAGACCGTCTTCTCCTTGTCGTAGAGATGGGTCTTGTCGTAGGCGGCGAGCAGCTCGCCGGCCGGGTCGAACACGAGGGTCGTGTTCAGGATGCGCTCGCCCGCCTCATCCAGACGAGGAAGGCCGGCGACGACCAGCACCCGATGGTCGCCGGCCATCCGCGCGAACGCGGCGGCGGCGGGCCCGTCGAGCGGCTCGGCGAGCTCGGCGAAGCGCTCGTAGGGGAAGCCGGTCAGCGTCATCTCCGGCAACACGACGATGTCGGCGCCGGCCCGCGCCGCCTCTTGCACCGCGGCCGCGGCCACCGCGAGGTTATGGGCCACGGCGCCGTCGGCCAGCGGCATCTGTGCCAGCGCGATGCGCAGGACGCCGGCGCCGGTCGAGCCGGCGGCGGCGCCCGCCTCACTGTCCTTCACGAAGCACCTCCACGCACTCGGGGGACCACCGTAACGGCCGCACCGCCAGGCCGTTCGTCTGCACGATCTTCTTCCCGATATCGACGCGCGTGACCTGCCCGCTCACCTCCCCCTCACCGGTCAGCGCTTCTCCTCGACCGTGACGGTCCAATCACAGTTCGCGGACTTGACGAAGATGTTGTAGTCGCCCGCGTCCTTGCTCATCGTCTCCGAGCCCGCGCCGGCCTCCTGCACCATGGCGACCGGGAGCCCACCGTCCTTCTCCATGTCCCATCCCGCCTTTTCGACGAAGACACCAATGACCGGCGCGGTGTCTCCCTTGATCGTGTAGGTGAGCTTCTGATCGCCGCCCTCGAGCGTGAACGACGGCGATGGCTTGTCCGCGTTACCCGTCAGCGTCACGACCTCCACCCACCCGTCGGCGGCAGTGCCACCACTGTCGGCGGCGGGCGTGCTGGCGGCCGGCGTGCTGGCGGCGCCCGCCGGCGTGCTCTCTCCGCCGGTGGACGTGCCGCCACACGCGACCAGACCGACGACGAGACAAACGGCAGCGACGATGATGAGGATGGGCTTCATGGTCCCCCGCTACCTGGTGGCCGGCGGATCCCCCCGCCGGCATGTCGAGCGGCTCGCGGCCGCCCCCTTCGTGCCTCAGTCTAACGCCGCCGCAGGCGAGACGTAAACGTGGGGGTCTCGCCGACGGCCATGGACCGCTCAGCCGCATGCCCCTATCATCCTCGCCATGGACCTGAAGCCTGAGTGGTGCGACGGGAGACCGAGGACCCGGCCTGCGCTGGGCCGCCATGGGGCCGCACCTGCTCTACGACCTCGGTGGCGGCCAAGACGGCATCCTCGGGCACCTGACGGCGCCGGCGCCCGATCAGCCGATGACGACGATGCCGAGATAGCCGTCGACCGTCACGCGGTCGCCGGTGCGGATGAGCTCGGTCGCGCGAGGCACGCCGGTCACGCATGGCAAGCCGTACTCGCGGGCGATGATCGCGCCGTGGATGAGCATGCCGCCGCGGCGCTCCACGATGCCCGCGGCCAGCGGCACGACGAAGGTCATCTCCGGCTGGATGGCGTCGCAGACGAGGATCTCGCCGTCGGCGAAGGCCGCGAGATCCTCACGACCTGAGACGACCCGCGCCTGGCCTACTGCAAGGCCCGGCCCGGCGGGCTGCCCGACGATCTGCCGGGCCTGCGTGCTGGCGCCGGCCGGCGCACTTCCGCTGGCTGAGGCCGCCGTCGACGCGGCGGGCGATCCGGGTGACGCGACGGGCGCGGCGAGCGGCGCCGGCGAGGCGCCCAGCGGCGACGGGAGCACCACGCTACGCGGCCGCCAGACGTCGTCGACCGAGAGGCCGCGGCGCTCGGCCTCGTCGATCGCGGCGGTCAGCAGGCGCTCGAGGCGGCCGAGGTACAGGTTGTCGTCATCGCGCAAGCGCCAGCTCGCGCGGGCCAGATCGAGCAGA
>JBBQFA010000359.1:0-2466 GCA_038321515.1 Thermoleophilia bacterium
GGGCGCGTCTGGCGGCGCGACGAGGTCGCGGCGCTGGTCGCGTTCTGTCGCCGGCACGACCTCGTGCTGGTCAGCGACGAGATCCACTGCGACCTGATCCTCGACGAACTCGCGCACGTGCCGGCGGCGCTCGCCTGCCCCGGCGACGCCGACCGCATCATCACGCTGATGTCGCCGAGCAAGACCTTCAACCTGCCGGGGCTCAACTTCGCCTTCGCGATCGTCGAGGACGAGGAGCTGCGGCGGCGGTTCCAGGTGCCGGGCAGAGGCGTCCTCCCCTTTCCCGGCTGCTTCGCCATCGCCGCCGCCGAAGCCGCGTACCGCGAGGGCGGCCCGTGGCACGCCGGGCTGCTCGACTACCTGCGCGGCAACCGCGACCTCCTCGAGGCTTTTGTCACCGCCGAGCTGCCGCGAGTGAAGCTGACGCACGTCGAGGCGACGTACCTCGCCTGGCTCGACGTGCGCGAGCTCGGCCTCGACGACCCGGCGGCGGCGTGTCGGGCCGCCGGAGTGGCACTCTCGGCCGGGGCCGCCTTCGGCGACCCGGCCTACCTCCGCCTCAACTTCGGCTGCCGCCGGGAGACACTGCAGGAGGCGCTGCGCCGCATGCGCTCCGCGCTCGCCTGACCCGCCGCGCGACGCCGCTCAGACCCGCTCGCGGCGCGCGCGGCCGCGCGCATCCGCTTCCGCCCGAGGCTCGTGCTAGACTCCCCGGCCATGGCACGCAGGGTCACTCGCACCTCTCGCCGCAACAGCGCCCGCACCTACCGTCGCCGCCGGCTGTACGCACTGCTTGCCGTCGTCGCTGTCGTCGTCGTGCTCGCAGGCGTCATCTGGACGGCAGTGGGCGGCTGTGCCGATGGCGGCTCCAGTTCCGGCGGCGCGTCAAGCGGCTCCGCCTCCGGCACGCCCACCCCCGCCAAGACCGCCACCGGCAGCCCGGCAGCCGAGACCTCGTCCACCCCGTCGCCCCGCCCCACCGCCTGGACCGGCCCGCCATCCTCCTCACTCAAGCTCAAGCTGCGCAAGACGATCGTGAGCGCCTCCATCTCGCCCAAGTCCGTGGTCAGCACCGGCACCGGCTACGTGTTCGCCCAGAACATGACGTACAAGCACACGATCACCGTGTACGACGCCAAGACGCTCAAGCTGGTGAAGACGATCCAGGACGAGATACCGACGGCCCCCTTCCGCATCAAGGGCCACGGCGACTCGATCAGGGGGGCGCCCGTCGAAGGCGCCGTCATGCCGGACGGACGCTTCATGTACATCTCGCAGTACTCGATGTACGGCGACGGCTTTTACCACGAGGGCACCGACGTGTGCTCGCCGAGCAGCGGCATCGACAAGAGCTACGTGTACCGCGTGCCACTCGATTCACTCAAGGTCGACAAGGTCATCAAGGTCGGAGCGGTGCCGAAGTTCCTCGCCGTGACCCCCGACCAGAAGTATCTGCTGGTGAGCAACTGGTGCTCCTACACGCTGAGCGTCGTCGACATCCACACCAGCAAGGTCGTCAAGTCGATCTACCTGGGGCCGTACCCGCGCGGCATCGCCGTCGACCCCGAATCCCGCTACGCCTACGTCGCCGTGATGGGGAGCTATGACATCGCAGTCGTCGACCTGAACGACTTCGGCGTCTCCTGGATCAAGGGCGTCGGCTCGAGCCCGCGCCACCTCTGCATGGCCGGCAACGGCAAGTACCTCTACGCGACGCTCAACGGTGAGGGTACGGTCGCCAAGATCGACCCCAAGACGCGCAAGGTCGTGGACAAGGTCGCCACCGGCACGCAGCCGCGCAGCATGGCGATCGCACCCGACGGCAAGGCGCTGTTCGTCGTCAACTACGACTCCAGCACGATGAGCATGATCCGTACCAGCGACATGAAGGTCATCCAGGTCATCGCCACCGGCCAGCTCCCCATCGGGATCACCTACGACGCGCCGACGAAGAGCGTCTGGGTGTGCTGCTACACGGGCAGCATCATGGTGTTCAAGCAGGTCTGATCGCGGCTCAGCGCAGCCGGACGCCCTTCGCGAGCGCCAGCCAGTAGCCCCCCAGCTCTCCCCCGGCCAAACGCACGCTCGGGTGCCCGCTGACGACGGCTCCGGCGTCGGCGGCGAGCTCAAGCTGCGCCTCCGCCTGGACCTCGGCTCTGTCGACGACGACGCCACTTCGGTCGAGCTTGATCGCCGCGTACGTGCGCCCGGCGGCGAGCTGGAGTGTCCGCCCGGGGTCGTACTTGCGCACGACGACCGCGCCTCTCACGAAGACGCGGCCGGGCCGCTCTGCGAGCCAGTAGCCCGGGCACGGAGCGGCGGCGACACGCAGGTATACGTCGCCGCCGCGAAGCTGGCGCTGCCGCCGCGTCGCCGGCACTGTGACGGTGCGTCGCACGACCACCGTCAAACGGTCGCTGATGCGGCCGTCGCGACCAAAACGAAGCGCCACGTACTGCCCGGGCT
>JBBQFA010000360.1:0-2453 GCA_038321515.1 Thermoleophilia bacterium
CCGTCCGTTCGTCCTGAGATTCCCCCGTCACGGCACGAAGGCGGTCACCGCGAGCGGCGTCCCAGAGCCCTTCGCGAGGCGCAGGATGCCGAGCACCAGTGTCGACCCGGTCGGCGGCAACTGGTCGAGGTTGGCGAGACACTCGAGGATGATCTTGTTCTCGCCGGTGACCTGCGTGTTGGTCGCGTAGCTCGTGTCGAGCCCCGGGTCCACACCATGCGTGTCGATGCCCACGCCGGCGATGTCGCGTTCGGCCAGCAGCCACTCGGTGGTCGCACCAGCGAAGCCGGGGAAGTGCAGGTTGCCCTTGGCGTCGATGTTGAAGAACGCCTTGGCGTCGCTCCACTTGTCCTGCCAGCCGGTGTACATGATGACGAACGTCCCCGGCTCGATCTGCCCGTGCTGCGCCTCCCAGTCGAGCACGTCCTGCTGCGTCATCTGGTAGTCGGCGTCGGCGGCGCACTGCTCGCGCACGTCGATCACGACCGCCGGCACGACCAGCTGCTCCGGCGTGTAGGACGTGATGTCGGCGCCGTTGGCGTGGAAGCTGTTGGGTGCGTTCATGTGCGTCGCGCTGTGCTCACCGATGCTGAACTTGCGCAGGAAGTAGCCGTCCGCGGCGAAGGTGGCGACCGGCGTGAACACGACCTTTGGGTCGCCCGGCCACAGTGGGATCTTCTCGGTGATCACGTGCTGGAGGTCGACGACCTTGGTGTAGGAGATGGTCTTGACGCCGGCGGCGGACGGCGAGGGGCTCGGACTGGCGGACGAGCCGGAATCCGAGCCGCAGGCGGCAAGCGTGAGGGCAAGAACGGCGAGCGCCGAGGTGGCCAGCAGCGGGGCCGCGGCGTGGCGGAGAGACGTGCGCATGGAGTACCCCCTGGTTGGGACTATGGCCGCCAGTATGGGGCAAAGGACGGGGCGCGGCCAGAGGTCGCGGTCGACGGCGACGACGTGCGCGCCGCCGGCTACACCCGCAAGACGACTGTCAACAAGAAAACTGTTCTCACAAGAACTTGATGTGCAAACAGTTGTCTTGTATCCTGCCTCCATGGACTTCCTCGACCGCCACGATGAGCTCGCCATGTTCGAGACCCGGTGGGCCCGAGGCGCGGCGGAGCTTCTTGTCGTCTGGGGTCGCCGCCGCGTCGGCAAGACCGAGCTCCTGTCGCGCTTTGTCCAGAGCCGGCGCGGCCTGCTCTTCGAGGCGACGGTGGGCACGACGGCGGATCAACTGGGCGACCTCACGCGCGTCCTCGCCGAGAAGACCGACGACTCCCTGCTTCGCGAGCAACCGCTCTCGTCCTGGCCCGCCGCTCTGATCGCCATCGAGCGCTTCGCGGCGGAGCGCTGCGTCGTGGTCCTCGACGAGTTCCAGTACCTTGTTCAGGCCGACCCGGGGCTGCCGTCGCTGCTTGCGCGATGGTGGCGCGAGACGGGTCGTCACCTGTCGCTCGTCCTCATCCTCTCTGGCAGCGAGATCTCGTTCTTCGAGCGCGACGTGCTCGGTCACGGCTCGGCCTTGTTCGGCCGGCGCACCGGGCAGCTGCAGGTCACGCCCTTCGGCTATCGCGAAGCCGCACTGTTCGCCCCGGACTGGACGCCCGCGGACCGGGTGCGGGCGTTCGCCGTATGGGGCGGGATGCCGTACTACCTCTCACAGCTGGATGCCGGCGCGACCCTGGCGGAGAACATCCTGCGGACCACCCTCTCGCGCGACGGAGTGCTGCGCGAGGAGGCGCGGCTCCTGCTGTTTCAGGAACTCTCCGAGCCGCGCCTGCACTTCTCGGTACTCCGGGCGCTGGCGGGAGGCGACACGCGCGTGAGCCAGATCGCCAATCGCATCGGCAGCGACGCCTCGACGGTGAGCCGCGTGCTGGACGCGCTCTCGTCACTGCTTCTGGTACAACGGGTCGTCCCGGTCACGGCGACGTTGCGCGGCCGCACCCGCCAGACCTCCTGGGGGATCCTCGACGCCTACCTGCGCTTCTGGTTCCGCTTCGTACTGCCGTACGAGGAGCGCCTTCTGCACCCGGAGACCCAGCGCCGGCATCTGGAACGCACGATCATGCCGGCACTCGACGCCTTCGTGTCGCGACCGGCCTTCGAGCACATCGCTCAGGACTACCTGCGTGAGCAGGGCGTCGGCTCCACGGTCGGCTCCTGGTGGGGCAAGGTGCCGACCGGCGAGGGGCGCCTCACCGAGACCCGCGAAGTCGATGCCGTGGCTCTCCGCGACGATGGCAGCGTCGCCGCCCTCGGATCGTGCAAGTGGACGGCCGATCCCATGACCGTAGCCGAGGAGGATCTCCTGGCTCGGCTCGAACCTTTCGTCGGCTCCGGCTCACCTGAACAGCCGGCCCTGCACTACTTCTTCTCGGGCTCCGGCTTCGACTCGAGCCTTCAGCGCCTGGCAGAGGCGCATCCCGACCGGTACCGCCTGGTCGGCCTGG
>JBBQFA010000361.1:0-2398 GCA_038321515.1 Thermoleophilia bacterium
CGTGATCGCCGGCATCGTGATGCTGCAGTTGGCGTATCCGGGCGCGCCCGTGTTCATGGCCGGCGCACCCAGCGTCATGGATCTCAAGACCGGCGGCTACACCGGCGGCAGCCCGGAGGACTACATCCTGGCCGCCGCCGCGACGCAGATGGCTCACCACTACGGCTTCGCCATGAACATGGGCACCATGGCCAGCGGCGCCAAGGAGCCGGGCTGGCAGGCCGCCGTCGACGATGCGCTCTCGACGATGGCCAGCGTATCCGCCGGCGCTGAGATGATGAGCGGCTGCGGCCTGCTTGACGGCTCCAAGACCCTGAGCTACGCGCACCTGCTCATGGAGGCCGAGGTCTACGGCATCGTGCAGAAGGTCGCGGGCGGCGTCGCGGTCACGGACGAGACGCTGGCGCTGGACGTGATCGGCAAGGTCGGCCCGAACGGCACCTCCCTCTCCGAGAAGCACACCCGGGCGCACGCGGGCGACATATGGCGCCCGGGCGTCTGGGATCGCACACCCCACGACGCCTGGCTGGCCGCCGGTAAGCGCGGCGCGCTGGAGAACGCGGAAGAGCGGGCGCGTGAGATTCTGCGCACGCACGCCCCCGAGCCGCTCGCGGGCGACGTGCGCGCCGAGCTCCGGCGGCTGGTCGAGGCCGCCGAGGCCGAGCTGACGTAGCAGCTCGCCGGCGTCCTTCATCCGATCCTGCCACGCCCGAAGGGGCGGGGCCGCCGCCCAGCATCGTCACCGCCCTGGTTTGCAATGCGGCCGGGTTCTGGTCTTCCGTTGGGTGACGGTGGCACACTGGATCTTCCTCCAGGCGGTGGCGCTGAAGACCGTTGTCATTGACAGGTTTAGCGTGGTTTATCAGCCCGCGATAAACCGAGACAAAAAAAATAAGGATTCCTATGGACCCACGTGACAATCCGTACACGCCCAACGCCGGCGCTCGCCCGCCGGCCCTGGCCGGCCGCGAGGACGAGCTTGCTTCCTTCGACATACTGCTGGCGCGCCTGGCTCGCGGCTCCACAGATCAGTCGGTGATCATCACGGGCCTGCGTGGCGTCGGCAAGACGGTGTTGCTGGTCGAGTTCCGGATCCGCGCCGAGTCGCAGGGCTGGGTCGCGGTCGAGGCGGAGATCACGAGACACCCCGACTTCGGGCTGCGGATGGCTCAGCTGACGCGCCGAGCTCTGCTGCAGCTGGCACCCAAGGCCCGCTGGAAGGATCGAGCTCGCCGGGCGGCGGGCGTACTCAAGTCGTTCACACTCACCGTCTCCGCGAACGGCGCCCTCACGGCGGGCTTGGACATCGAAGCGGCCGAGGGCATCGCCGACAGCGGCGAGATCGTCCAGGATCTCGCCGACCTGGTCGTGGCTCTCGGCGAGGTCGCCAAGGAGGCCCGTCGTGGCGTCGTGTTCCTCTTCGACGAGATCCAGCATCTGTCGCGCATCGACTTCGAGGCGCTCATCGCCGCCTTGCACAAGACGGTACAGCGCTCCTTGCCGGTCACCTTCGTCGGCGCAGGGCTCCCGCAGATGCCTCGGCTGGCCGGCGAGGCCAAGTCGTATTCGGAGAGGCTCTTTCGCTTCCCGTCGATCGATCGTCTACCTCGCGAGCAGGCGCTGCGTGCGCTGGTCCAGCCCGCATCCGATCTTGGCGTGGCGTTCGCCGGAGAGGCGGCCGACGAGATCGTCGCCTACACGGAGGGCTATCCCTACTTCATTCAGGAGTACGGCCGCATCGTCTGGGACGAGGCCGAGGACACGCTGATTCGCGCCTCCGACGTCGCCAGCGTGCGCCCTCTCGTAGCGGCGAAGCTGGACGGCAGCTTCTTTCGGGTGCGGGCTGAGCGCACGACACCGCTGGAACTCCGCTACCTTCGCGCAATGGCGGAGCTCGGCCGGGACCCGCAGAAGGCCGGCGACGTGGCTGCCGTGCTGAAGCGCAACGCCGCCCAAGTGGGTCCCACGAGGGCTCGTCTCATCGAGAAAGGTCTCCTGTACACGCCTGGGTACGGCCTTGCGACATTCACGGTGCCGCAGTTCGACACGTGCCTTCTGCGCACTTACCCCGAGGGGCTGGAGCGGCAGGATTGAGCGGCCGGAGCCGCTACCCCACCAGCCCCTTCGCCCGCTCCACCGCCATGCCGGCGTTGGCGCCGTAGCCGTCGGCGCCGATCTCGTCGGCGTAGGCCTGGGTGACGGGGGCGCCGCCGACCATCACCTTGACGCTCTCGCGCAGGCCCTCGGCCTTGAGACACGCGATCGTCTCGGTCATGTGCGGCAGCGTCGTCGTGAGCAGGGCGCTCATGCCGATGATCGCCGGGGAGTGTTCGCGCACCGCGGCGACGAACTGGGCGCTCGTCACCCCGGTGCCGAGGTTGACGACCTCGAAGCCGGC
>JBBQFA010000362.1:0-2393 GCA_038321515.1 Thermoleophilia bacterium
CCGGTCCCGGACCAGGGCAGGTTCTTGCCCTTGCCCACCGGCGAGGTCATGCCGCTGCCGATGGTCGTCTTCCAGATGAGCTCGAGGTGCTTGGGCGGCGGCCCCAGGCCGTAGAGCCGCCGTGTCTCGTCCCCGAGAAAGTTGCTGACCTTGACGCCGTCACCGGCGGCGCGATCCGCGACTACTGTCGCTGACGTACACGTTGTGTGGCGCCCCTGGGCGCGAACGCTGGTTGCTCACGACCTCGCTAGAGCATCACCGCCGTCGTTCGCGCCGGTCCGCTGCGGTAGGATTGTCGCATGACCGAGAAGATCCGACTCACGCAGTTCGCGGCCAAGAGCGGTTGAGCGGCCAAGCTGGGTCCGTGCGACCTGCAAGCCGTTCTCGAGAGCATGCCCGCCGCCACCGGTGAGTTCGCGCGTCTCCTGGAGACGCACGACGACGCCGCCGTGGTGCCGATCGGCGACGACCTCTGCCTGGTGCAGTCGGTCGACTTCTTCACGCCTATCGTGGACTCGCCCTTCTGGTTCGGGCAGCTCGCCGCTGCGAACGCGCTCAGCGATCTGTACGCGATGGGCGCGCGGCCGCTGACGGCGATGAACCTCGTCGCCTGGCCGGCCGACCTCGGCTTCGCGCACCTCGGCGAGATCCTGCGCGGCGGCATGGAGAAGGTGCTCGAGGCCGGCGCTCAGATGGCTGGCGGGCACTCGATCGACGACAAGGAGCCCAAGTACGGCCTGGCCGTCACCGGCGTCGCCAGGCCGGACGAGATCGTCTACAACGGCGGTGCCGCACCGGGTGACCGGTTGGTGCTCACCAAGCGGCTCGGTATCGGCGTGCTCGCGAGCGCGCTGAAGAACGGCCTCGTGACCGAAGACGAGATGATGCCGGCGATCGAGGAGGCCGCCGCCCTGAACGCGGCGGCGGCGGCCGCCATGGCCGCGGTCGGCATGCACGCCTGCACCGACGTGAGCGGTTTTGGGCTCGCGGGGCACCTGAGCGAGATGCTCGACGCGAGCGGAGCGGCGGCCGTCTTGTGGCTCGGCGACCTGCCCGTGCACGACGGGGTGCTGCCGCTGATCGAGCGGCAGGTGTACGCCGGCGGGTTGCGGAACAACCGCGACTTTCTGCTGCCGCGGCTGCGGGCGCCGGGGGCCACGGGGGAGGCGCCCGCGGGCGACGGCGACGGCGACGGCGCCGTCGGCGCAGGCGCAGCGGCGGGCGCGGCCGCAGGCCGCTACGCCGGCCCGATCGCCGCGCAGGATCCCCGGGCGCTCGTGCTCTTCGACCCGCAGACATCGGGCGGCCTGCTCCTGGCGGTGGCGCCGGAGAAGCACGCGCTCCTGCTCGAAGAGCTGGCGCGTGCCGGAGCCGGCGCCTGGACGGTCGGCGAGGTCGTGGCCGGCGCCACCGGCGCGCTCGTCATCGAAGGCTGAGGCCGGGCCGTGGGCGAAGCCGAGAGGCCCGGCGGTCCCCGCTGGAAGCCGTCCGAAGAAGAGGTCCGCGCTGCCGAGGAAGCGCACCCCGGCTTTGGTCTGAGGCTCGTCTCGATCATCCCCTTCGGGCTCATCGGCGCTTTCAGTGTCATCGCCGTCGTCGCCTGGTTCGCCGTCGTCATCCTGGGCCAGGGCACCGATCGGGGTACCCTCTGGGCGTGGGCGTCGGGCCGGCCTGCCGGTGAGGTCATCACGCAAGTCGCGCTGGCCGTCGCGCTGGGGCTGATCCCGGTCGCGCTGCTCGTCCTTTGCACCTGGGCGACGATGCGCGGCTTTGACACCGAGCCCGCGCTCTACTTCTGGCTGTTCACCGAGGTCACGTTCGCGGCTCTCGCGCTGGCCCTGGTCTTGGGGCGCGTGGAGTATCCTGAGTCCATGCGCAGCGTCGCTCTCAGCGGGCGGGAGTGGTGGTTCGCCTTGGCGATCGTAGGCTTCGGGATGACGACCGCGCACCTGCGCGCCGCCCGCGACCGCAAGGCGCTGGCGCGCGGCGACTGAGGCCGGCACTATGACGGAGGACGATGGCTGATCCCGCAGGCAGAAAACAGGCGAAGGCCGGCGGCGATGCAGCTGCCGACGCCGGCCGCCAGAAGCAGCTGCGCTCGCTGGCGGCCGTCGACGAGGTGCTGCGCGAGCCGGCCGCCGAGGCGCTTCTGGCGCGCTACCCGCGGGCGCTCGTGACCGACGCGGTCCGCGCCGTGATCGATCGCCTCCGCGCCGAGATCCTGGCGGCCGGTGAGGCGGGCGAGGCGTCCGCCGCGCAGGCGGCGGACCTCGCGCCGGCCGCCCTCGTGCCCTGGGTCGCGCGCATCCTCGAGGCGGCGGTCACGCCGTCGCTGCGGCGCGTGATCAACGCCACCGGCGTCGTCGTGCACACCAACCTCGGGCGGGCGCTGC
>JBBQFA010000363.1:0-2375 GCA_038321515.1 Thermoleophilia bacterium
GGGAGCCGGCTCGGGACCGGCACGCTCGTCCTGCTCGACGACCAGACCTGCCCCGTCGGCATGACGCTCAACCTGCTCCAGTTCTTCGCCCAGGAGTCGTGCGGGTGGTGCACGCCTTGCCGCGAGGGACTGCAGTGGGCCACGACCCTGCTGAAGGACGTCGAAGAGGGTCGCGGCCGCCACGAGGACCTCGACGTGCTCGCCGAGCAGGTGTGGTTCATGGCCTCGGACAAGTGCTTCTGCGACCTCGCCCCCGGCGCGACGCAGCCGTTGGAGTCGGCGCTGCGCCTCTTTCACGAGGACTTCGAGCGGCACATCCGCGACGGAGGGTGCAGCTACCGCGTCCGCGGCTCCGACGTGCCGACGATGAAGGGGACGGTCTGGTGAGCGGCGGCCGCGAAGCAGGCCCGCCGCGCCTGGTCACCGTCACCATCGACGGCGAGCCGTTCGAGGTCGAAGAGGACCGCAACCTGCTCGACGTCGCCCTCTCGCTCGGCTTCGACCTACCGTTCTTCTGCTGGCACCCCGTCCTGGGCTCGATCGGCGCCTGCCGGCAATGCGCCGTGCGCCAGTACTGGACCGACCGCGAGGGCAACGAGAAGAGCGAGATCGTGATGGCCTGCATGACCGAGGCGCAGGAGGGCACGCGCATCGACATCGACGACGACGAGGCGATCCGCTTTCGCGCCGAGATGATCGAGCTGATGATGCTGAGCCATCCGCACGACTGCCCGGTGTGCGACGAGGGCGGCGAGTGTAACCTGCAGGACATGACCGTGATGACCGGCCACGGCTACCGGAGCTACCGCGGCCGCAAGCGGACCTTCGAGAACCAGGACCTCGGTCCGTTCGTCACCCACGAGCTCAACCGCTGCATCACCTGCTACCGCTGCACGCGCTTCTACAACGACTACGCGGGCGGCCGCGACTTCGGCGTGTTCGGCCTACGCAACCAGATCTACTTCGGGCGCGCTGAAGACGGCACGCTGGAGAGCGAGTTCAGCGGCAACCTGATCGAAGTCTGCCCGACCGGCGTGTTCGATGACAAGACGCTCGACGCACACTACACGCGCAAGTGGGACCTGCAGACGGCGCCCTCGGTCTGCCCGCACTGCGGCCTCGGCTGCACGACGACGCCCGGCGCCAGGGACGGCGAGCTGCGCCGGGTGCTCAGCCGCTACAACCGCGACGTCAACAAGATGTTCCTCTGCGACCGCGGGCGCTTCGGCTACGCGTTCGTCAACGCGCCGGAGCGAGTGCGCTCGGCGCGAGTGGCGCCGCAGCGGGCGCCTGCAGAGACAGGCGGCGGGCCTGTCGACGCCGCCACGGCGGCCCTCGACGCCGCGGCGGAGCTGCTGCGCGGCCGCCGCGCGATCGGCATCGGTTCGCCGCGGGCGTCACTCGAAGCGAACTACGCCCTGCGCACCCTGGTCGGCCCAGGGCGCTTCTATCTCGGCATGTCGGACGGCGACTACGACCTGGTCGGGACCGTGCTCGACATCGCCGCCGACCCCCGCATCCGGATCGGCTCGCTTGCCGACGTGCACGCCGCGAGCGCCGTGCTCGTGCTCGGTGAAGACGTGACCAATACCGCCCCGATGCTCGACCTGACCCTGCGCACGTGGCTGCACCTTCGGCCACTGCCCGCCGAGGAGCGCAACCACATCCGCCGCTGGAACGACGCCGCCATCACGCGCATGAAGCGCCGGGAGCCGAGCGCGCTCTGGATCGCGACCACGCACGAGACGAAGCTCGACGCCGTCGCCGAGGAGACCTGGCGGGCGACGCCGGGCGACCTTGCCCGCCTGGCCCTCGCCATTGCGCACGAGGTGGACCCCGCAGCCAGCGAGGTAGCCGACCTGGGCGACGACGAACGGGAGCTGGCGCGGCGCTGGGCCGGCGCGCTCGGCGCCGGGCCGGCGCCGCTCATTGACGCCGGCTGCTCGAGCGGCTCGACGACGCTGCTGCGCGCGGCGGCCCGGCTCGCCCTGGCCTTCGACCGCTCCGCCCCCGCGACCCTCGTCCTCACCGTCCCCGAGGCGAACAGCGTCGGTCTGCGCATGCTGAGCGGTGGCCGCCTCACGGAGGCCGTGGCCGCCGTTGCCCACGACGAGGCGGACACCGTGGTCGTGCTCGACAACGACCTCGACCGGAGAGCTCCGGCGCTCGTCGTCGACGATCTCCTGGACCGGCGACCAGGCCTGATCGCGCTCGCGACCCTCGAGGACCGGCTCACGAGCCGGGCCGACGTGGTGCTGCCGGCGGCGACCGTGGCGGAGTCGACCGGCACCTTCGTCAGCAACGAGGGCAGGGCGCAGCGGTTCTTCGCCGTGCTGCCACCCGACAACGACGTCCGCCCGGCATGGCGCTGGATA
>JBBQFA010000364.1:0-2371 GCA_038321515.1 Thermoleophilia bacterium
AGGCGGCCTGCTACGACTGCCTCATGACCTACTCGAACCAGCGTGACCACGCGTTGCTCGACCGTCACGACGTGCGTTGGCTGCTCGAAGCGATGCGCGACGGCGAGGTAGGCCTGTCGCCGACCTCGCGCACCCGCGTCGACCACCTCGCCATGCTCAAGCGTCTCTGCGACTCGCAGCTCGAGGAGCGCTGGCTGGACTTCATCGAGAGCAAGGGTCTGCGGCTTCCCAGCGCCGCTCAGGTGCTCATCGAGAAATGCGGCACACGCGTCGACTTCATGTACGACGACGAGTACGCCGTCATCTACGTCGACGGACCACCACACGACTACCCCGAGCGCCAGAACCGAGATCGCGAGCAGGAAGAGGCGCTGGAAGATGCGGGCTACACGGTCATCCGCTTCGACGTGCACGAGTATTGGGATGACGTCGCTGCTGCCCACCGGTCGGTCTTCGGGGAGGAGTCGGCGTGACCGCGGCGCGACGTGGGTCGTTCGCCATCGGCTCCCTCGTCCGCGCTCGCGACCGCGAGTGGGTCGTCCTGCCCGACTCGACCGACGACCTCCTGATCCTTCGCCCGCTTGGCGGCACCGACGAAGAGGTCACCGGCATCGTCGTGCCCCTTGAGCGCGTCGAGTCGGCGAGCTTCGACCCGCCGGACTCGAGCCGTCCTGGCGACTATCGCTCCGGGCGGCTGCTCCGCGACGCCGTGCGGTTGGCGTCGCGCAACACCGCCGGGCCGTTCCGCTCGTTCGGCAACATCGCCGTGGAGCCGCGCTCGTACCAGCTGGTGCCGCTGCTCATGGCGCTCAAGCTGGACCCTGTGCGGCTGCTCATCGCCGACGACGTCGGGATCGGCAAGACAGTCGAGGCGTTGCTTGTGGCCCGCGAGTTGCTGGACCGTGGGGACGCCAGGCGGCTCGCGGTGCTGTGCCCGCCGCATCTGGCGCGGCAGTGGCAGGACGAGCTGCGCGAGAAGTTCCATCTGGACGCGCAGCTCATCCTGCCGAGCACGGTGAACCGGCTGGAGAAGCAGTGCCGCTTCGCGGAGTCGGTGTTCGACCGCTTCCCGTTCACGGTGGTTTCGGCCGACTTCATCAAGCAGGAGTCGCGCCGCCATGAGTTTCTGCAGGCGGCGCCGGAGCTGGTGATCGTCGACGAGGCGCACACCTGCGTGGAGGCCGGCGGCACCGGGCGCGGCGCGCACCAGCGCTACAGGCTCGTGCGCGCGCTCGCCGAGAGCCGCAGCGGAGGCGGGACCGGCGGGGCGGGTGGCGGCACTGATGGCCGCCCCGACCGCCACATGATCTTCGTCACGGCCACGCCGCACAGCGGCAAGGAAGAGGCCTTCCGCTCGCTGCTCGGCCTGCTGCGGCCCGAGTTCGCCGACCTGTCGGCCGAGCTCGGCGGCGACCAGCACAAGGCCGACCGTCGCGCCATCGCGGCGCACTTCGTGCAGCGCCGGCGCGCCGATATCGAGCACTACCTGGGCGATGAGACGCCGTTCCCGAAGCGGGACGAGGCCGAGGAGGCCTACACGCTCACCCCGGCGTACAAGGCGCTCTTCGACAGCGCGATCGCCTATGCGCGCGAGTCCGCGCAGAAGGGCGAAGGAGAGTCCAAGCATAGGCAGCGCGTGCGCTGGTGGTCGCTCCTCGCGCTGCTCGGCTCGCTGTCGTCGAGTCCTGCCGCGGCTGCGGAGACGCTGCGCACCCGCGCCGCCGGTGCCGACACAGAGACGGCCGATGAGGCCGACGCCGTTGGCCGCCGCTCCGTCTTCGATCTCATCGAGGACGAGGCCGGCGAGGGCATGGACGTGGCTCCCGGCAGCGACTTCACGCAGGACGACGACATCGGCCGCCGCGAGCGCGCCAAGCTCCTCGAGATGGCGCGCCAGGCCGAGGCGCTCAAAGGTGTCAAGGGCGACGCCAAACTGGCCAAGGCCGCCGATATCGTCGAGGCGCTGCTGCGTGAAGGTCACCGGCCGATCGTCTTCTGCCGCTTCATCCCGACCGCGGACTACGTCGCCGACGGCCTCCGCGCGGCGCTCGCCAAGCGCAAGGGCCTCAAAGACGTCGAGATCGAGAGCGTGACCGGCGTGCTGCCGCCGGCGGAGCGCGAAGAGCGCATCCGGCGGCTCTCCGAGGCGCCCACCGAGCATCGCGTGCTGGTCTGCACCGACTGCCTCAGCGAGGGCATCAACCTGCAGGCGCATTTCGACGCGGTGATGCACTACGACCTCTCGTGGAACCCGACGCGCCACGAGCAGCGCGAGGGCCGCGTGGACCGCTACGGGCAGCCCAAGAAGCGGGTGCGCGTGGTCACCTACTGGGGCAAGGACAGCCAGATCGACGGCATCGTGCTCGACACC
>JBBQFA010000365.1:0-2346 GCA_038321515.1 Thermoleophilia bacterium
TTGCTGCCTGCCGAGCGGCGCGCCCAGCGTGCGCCCTCGGGATGGTACGCGGCGACCCCGGCGCTGCAGACGGCGACGGCGGCCAGCGTCAGCGGGAAGCTCTGCACGAACCCCACGGCGGCGATGCCGAGGCCGGTGAGCACGAGCCCGGCGGAGAGGAGCCAGCGCGCCTCCCAGCGGTCGCCTTGGGCGCCGACCACCGGCTGGAACAGGGCGTGCGTGACGCTGGCCGTGAGCGCGAACACGCCGGCCTGCACGTAGCTATAGTGCCGCTCGACGGCCAGAAACGGCAGGAGTGCCCACAGGGCGCCGGAGCACAGGTCGACGCACAGGTGCCCGAAGGTGAGCGCGAAGAGGGTCGGGCGTGATCCCGTGTCGAGTGTCGGTCGCATCGGCGCAGAGGACTCTAGCACTCACGCCCGGGTAGGCGAGCCCCCGATCAAATCACGGCTCCGCCCGTCTATGATGTGACGGTGAGCGATGATCCCCCAAGGCGCGCCCGGTCGGGCGCGAGTGCCACGGCCGCGGGCGGGCCGCCGCCCGGGCGCGAGATCGGCGAGGCTCAGCGACTGCTGGCTACGGGCGACTCCCGCGCCGCGGCGCAGCGCCTGCGCGGCGTGCTCGCCCGCGGCCCCCTGCCGCCCGCCCTCGAGGCGGAAGCGCGCTACCTGCTCGGCGGTGCGCTCGGCGCGAGCGGCGACCGCGACGGCATGAGCGCGGAGTGGGCGGCGGTGCTGCACCTGGACGCCGCCGCCGCGCCCCCGGAGCCGCTTCTACCGCTGGAGGAGTTCGAGTCGGTCGCCGAGGCGGCGCTGGCGGAGCTGCCGCAGGAGCACCTCGACCAGCTGGGCGGCGTGGCCATCCTGATCGCCGACCGCCCCTCTGCGGAGATGGTGGCCGACGGTATCGACCCGCGCATCCTTGGGCTCTATCACGGTGTGCCGATGGCGACGCGGTCGGTCAGCTTCGGTGCGCCGTACGCCGACACCATCCACCTCTTTCGCGCCAACCTGGAGCGCGTCTCGCCGACGCGCGCGGCACTGGCCGAGCGCATCCGCGTCGTGGTGCTGCACGAGACGGCCCACTTCTTCGGCTACACGGAGGCGCAGTTGCGGCGCATCGGTCTGGCCTGAGGCAGCGCGACGGCGGGCGCTGCCGCGAGCCCGTGGCTGGTGCGCCGCGATGGCATGTACGAATCTAAGGAGTTTAGTCTGGGGCGTTGCCGGCCGACTATCGGTAGGGACGCACCGTGATCCGCCGGGGAGGGCCATGCCACGTTCACTCGCACGCCTCATCAGGAGGGCATCGCCCGCCGCCGTGGTGTGCCTTACGGTCATCGCGCTCACGCTCGCCGCGTGCGGCGGGCAGACCGGGCTCGGCACCACGGGATCCCCCGCTGCCGCGAGCGCCGCGCCGGCGGCTCAGGCGAAGTCGACCCATCCGTTGCGCGTCGACGGCGGTCGGATCTCCGGCCTCGACGAGGGCACAGTGCGGGCGTTTCGCGGCATCCCCTACGCGACGCCCCCGGTCGGGGACCTGCGCTGGCGACCGCCCCGGCCGGTCCGCCCGTGGGCCGGGGTCAGGGCGTGCACCACCTTTGGGGCCTCGTGCCCACAGGGCGCCGCGACCACGGTCAATGAGGCGTTGGTCGCCGGGCAGAGCGAGGACTGCCTGTACCTCAACGTCTGGACACCGGCGAGGAAGACGGAGGAGCGGCTCCCGGTCATGGTGTGGATCCACGGCGGCGGCTTCACCACCGGTTCGGGCTCGCTGCCGGGGACGAGCGGAGAGCGCCTCAGTGGGCAAGAGCACGTGGTGGTGGTCAGCCTCAACTACCGCCTCGGCGTGTTCGGCTTCTTCGCTCACCCTGCGCTCTCGGCCGCGTCGGCCTGGGGAGTCTCGGGGAACTACGGCCTTCTCGACCAGATGGCCGCTTTGCGCTGGGTGCGCCGCAACATCGCCGCCTTTGGCGGCGACCCGCGGCGCGTCACGATCTTCGGCCAGTCGGCCGGCGGCCAGTGCGTGATCGCTCACCTCGTGAGTCCGCTGAGCCGAGGCCTGTTCGCGCGCGCCATCTCGGAGAGCCCACGGTACGAGGACCGGGGCGTGGGCATCTGGTCCACGCTGACCCTCGAGGAGCAGGAGGAGGAGGGTCTGTCGCTCGAGGGCACCCTCGGCATCGACGAGGAGGGCCTGGGCGCGCTCGCGGCGCTTCGCAAGGTCCCCGCCGGCCGCCTGTTGGCCGTGACCGCGCCCGCACCACGGGACGCGGCGCAGCAGTTCGTGCAGCCGCCGCGGCCCTCGTTCCAGCCCGTGGTGGACGGCTACGTGCTGCCCGAGGAGCCG
>JBBQFA010000366.1:0-2323 GCA_038321515.1 Thermoleophilia bacterium
GCGTCGAGCGTCTTCGTGGTCACTGCCAGATCGTGCTGCAGGCACGCTTCGTAGAGCTTGAAGAGCCGGCCACAGAATGGCGAGTACCATTCATCCGCGCCTGGGGGCGCCTTGAACGGCGCGAGCGACGACTTCCACGACACGAGCTTGCCAAGTGCCAGCTCGGCGTAGCTGTCGTAGATGGGCACGACCGAGTGGTGAAAGTGCAGGTACTTTGCCGCGAACGAGCGCGGTTGCCGCTTGCACTCGGGCATGTCGGTGATCAGTACGACGAGACGGCCGTGTTGTTCGACCAATTCGCTCATGCCCTCGGCTGACAGGGGCTCGGTGACCTGCTGGACGGCGGCGACGATATCGTCGACCTCGCCGCCGCGCCGCCAGATGTGGTGGGCCGCAACCATCACCGCTTGCTGTCCCTCTGCGGCCGTGATGCATCGCTCCAGCCCTGCCGAATACGCCCGGCCGACAAGGGCAACCTTGGCCGCAACGTGCCGCCGCTCGTCGTGCTTCGGATGCTCGCGACACACCGCGTAGAGAACCTTGTCGACTTCGCCCCAATCCTCGTCGAAGTCGGCGGCGGCGTCATCGAGCTGCTTCTGCGTCGGCAGGAGCATTCCATCGACCCAGATCAACGCGTCATCAGAAGGAGCCATCAATCCTCAGTCCCCGGGCGTCCCCACCCGGCAGCGTTCGTCACGAGAGATCATTCTTCAGGGCATCGATCACGTGGACTCGCCTGGCCGGCCGAGATTGCGTGTGGTCATGAGGTTCCTCCACGATGACACTCGTGACCATCATATCGGGACGGGCGGGAACCTTCCGTGACCCTTCGTCGGCGCAACGTCAATCCTCGGCTTTCGCCGGACGGGCGTGACACCTCTGCCCCCGGAACGACAAAGGAGCGACCAGGTCGCTCCTTCATCTCGTCACCGGTGCCGGGACTCCCAGTCCCCGGATCACTTGCTACGCTGCTCCGCAGATGCATCGAGTGCGTTGCATGGCAGGTACGTGGTCGAGAGGAGAATCTCCACCTCGCCAGTGACTTCTCGAGTATGCCCGCGTCCTTCAGATCGAGCAGGGCTGTGTGCGACCCCGACGCGCGGTCATCCCGCGTTATGTTGAGTGTACCGGGGGATTGAGACGGACGATTCGACAGACCGGGCCCTGGCGGCCACCGAGCGTCGCTTTTCATGCTCCGCGGTCAACGCCTACCAGGTGCGTCCATCGTCACCCTGTCGCTCCGTCCGCCGCCCCAGCACAATCAGGCGTATGCCAGAAGGCCCCTTCACCCTGGAGTTCTACCAGTCACCTGACGGGAGCGAGCCCGCGCGGCGCTGGATGGAGAAGCGGCTCTCCGCCCCGCAGCGGCGCGCGCTGGATGCGGCGCTGCGGCTCATTCTCGCGAAGCACGGGATCGGCGTCTGCGGCAGCCAGTATGGCCGGCAGTTGGGTCACGGCCTCTTCGAATTCCGCCTCGATGAAGACGAGGCGACCGTGGTGCACAAGTGGAGTCGCACCTCAGCTGCCGCACGCCCCATCAGATCGGGCGACCGCATCCTGCTGCGCGTCTTCTGCCACGCCACCGGCGATCGCGTGATCCTGCTCCTTGGCGGCTACGACAAGGGCAGTGACCCCAGCCCCCGCAAACAGCAGCGCGAGATCGCCCGTGCGCGCGCTCGCCTCGAAGAGCACCTGAGACGACCCCGGCGACGGAGCTGACGCCCTTGACCGACTATCGGTTATCACCGATAGTACACTGTGGAGGTGAATGCCATGACGACCTATGAGGAGTTCCACGCGCAGGTGGTGGCCGAAGCCGAGGCCGAAGGCCCCGAGGCGGTCGCGGAGCTCCGCGTGCTCGAGGACCGCTACCGCCTCGCCTCCGACCTCATCGGCCGCCGCCGCGCGCTGCATATGACCCAGCAGCAGCTCGCCGCAGCGTCCGGCATCCGCCAGAGCGAGATCAGCCGCGTCGAGAGCGGCAACGGCAACCCCACGCTCAAGACCATCGGCGCGCTCGCGCGCGCCCTGGGCGCGGAGCTGCGCATCACGTCGACCTAAGGGGCGCGGTCGCTCCGTACCGGCCGCTTCCTCGAGACGAGCTCGCCGGAGACGTCCAGCGCATCACATGCCCACGGCCCGCCGCCTCGGACGCCGCGGGCATAGGACGGCCTTCGAGAGCGTCCCCCCCTCTGCGGCCCCAACGTGACCCCAAAGGGGTCATGGTCATCCTGTTCGCGTTCGTTGAGGACGGCCAGACTGCCGTTCACATGCTTGCCCGACGTCAACTTAAGAGTTAACATGCCACTGACCCGCATCTTCG
>JBBQFA010000367.1:0-2315 GCA_038321515.1 Thermoleophilia bacterium
GTCGTCCTCGACGCCACGCCGGAGCTCGACGTGGTCTGGACGTTCCTCACCGCCACCGACGTCGAGCTCGAGCGGCGTGAGCTCGTCGAGTACTACACGTATCTCACGGAGACATCCAAGCCGGTCGTCTTCGTGGATTGCCCGACCAAGACCGACCACGTGCGCCGCATCTTCGAGATCGTGTCCGGCGACCTCACGCGGTTCCGCGAGCGGCCGCGTATGTCGCTGCTGTGCGCGGCCCGGTCGCCGCTCGAGGTGAACGGCGAGCTGCTCGACGTGGCCGTCGAGTTCGCCTCGCTCGGCTCGCCGATCTGGGTCTACTCCATGCCGATCTCGGGGGCCACGGCTCCGGTCACGCCGGCGGGGACGCTGGCGCTCATGTGGGCGGAGATCCTCGGCACGATCACGGCTCTCCAGACCGCCGCGCCGGGCGCGCCGGTGGTCGCCTGCTGCGGGCCGGGGATCCTCGACATGCGCTACACGACGATGTCGCTCGGCAACCTCGAGAGCACGCTGATGGGCGCCGCATCGGTCGAGATCGGCCATCACCTCGGCATCCCGGTGCACAATTCCGGCCTCTCGACGGACGCCAAGAACTGCGGCGTCCAGGCCGGCTACGAGAAGGGGCTCAAGGTGATGGCCGCGGTCGCCACCGGCGCCGACCTCATCAGCGGAGGCTTCGGGTTCCTCGACTCCTCGAGCACCTTCAGTCTGCCGATGATCCCCGTCGACGCGGAGATCGCCGCGATGGCGCGGCGCATGGCGCGCGGCATCGAGATCACGCCGGAAACGCTGCTGGGCGACTCGTTCGCCAGGGTCGGCATCGGTGGCGACTACTTGAAGGAGAAAGAGACGCGCAAGCGTGTGCGCGCCGGCGAGCACTTCATGCCGCGCATCGGATCACGCGCGCCGTTCGAGCAGTGGCTCACCGAGGGCAGGACGGAGATGGACGCCGCCGCCGACGTGGTGCGCGCGGCGCTCGACGCGCGGGCCGACCGCGGCCCGCGGCTGACCGACGACCAGCGAGGCGAGCTGGCCGGGGTCTGCGCCGTCGGGCCGGCGGACGCAGTCCAACCGGCCTGAGAGAAAGGCTCACGCATGACAGCAGGGCACCATCTGACGAAGAGGGAGGTGCGCCCATGAGACGCAATGCTCATGCGGGACGCGCGCGCCGTGAGGGCGTCGAGTTCCGCGTGCTCACCGACGACGATCTGGCCGACATCCATCTCGGGACCATCGAGGTGCTCGAGCGGACCGGCGTGTTCGTCGAAGACGAAGAGGCTCGCGAGATCTTCGCCGGGGCCGGCGCCACGGTCGACGCCAGGGGCGTCGTCCGGATCCCCGGCCACGTCGTAGAGCAGGCGGTCCGCACGGCGCCCAGCAAGGTCATCCTGGCGGGGCGTAACCCGAAGAACGACGTCGTGCTCGAGGCCGGCCGCGTCGGCTTCACCAACTTCGGTGAGGGCGTGCAGATCGTCGACCCGTACACCGGCGAGCTGCGCGTGCCCACCAAGCAGGACGTGGCCAATACGGCCAAAGCGGTGGACGCGCTGCCCAACGTCGACGTCTACGAGCGCGCCGTGGTGGCCGAGGACGTCGACCAGCGCGTCGTGCACCTGCACCAGGCCGAAGCCTGGATGACGAACACGTCCAAGCACGGCTTCATGGGCTCCGGCAACGCCTACCTCTCGGGCAAGCTCCTCGAGATGGCGAGCGCCGTGGCCGGCGGGCGCGACAAGCTGCGCGAGCGCCCGATCATCTCGTTCATCACCTGCCCGGTGAGTCCGCTCAAGCTGGTCAAGGACACCTGCGAGATCATCATGGCCGCCGCCCGCGGACACGTCGCCGTGAACATCCTCTCGATGGCGATGGCCGGCGGCTCGTCGCCGGTCACGCTGGCCGGCACGCTCGTCACCCACAACGCCGAGGTGCTCGCCGGCCTGACCCTGAACCAGCTCGTCAGGCCGGGCGCCGCGGTCGTCTATGGCAGCTCGACGACGGCGATGGACCTGCGCCTCGCCTCGGCGAGCGTCGGCTCGCCGGAGTGCGGGCTCATCAACGCCGCCGTCGCCCAGATCGCCCGCTTCTACCTGCTGCCCAGCTGGGTCGCCGGTGCGTAGGGCGACTCCAAAGTGGTCGATGCCCAAAGTGGCCACGAGAAGACCCTGACCGGCCTTATGCCGGCGTTGGCAGGTGCCAACCTCATCTACGGTCTGGGGATGATCGAGTCGGGCATGACCTTCGATTTCGGACAGCTCGTCATGGACAACGAGTTCGCCGGGATGATCAAGCAGTGCGTCCGCGGCATCCGCGTG
>JBBQFA010000368.1:0-2299 GCA_038321515.1 Thermoleophilia bacterium
TGCCGTCGGCGTCGGCGTAGCCGCTGGTGGCGATCTTGATGTACCAGACGCCGTCCCAGTGCGCCCACGGGTTGAGCAGCGCGCCGAGCCAGCCGGTGAAGACCTCGGCGCGCACCGGGAACCGCCAGCCCACCGGCAGACCGTGGATGCCGATCAGAGACGCGGCGGCAAAGGCGGTCGCGAAGATGAGCAGCCGGCTGCCGACGGCGGCGACGAGCGCCCGCGTGAGCGGGCGGGCCGCCGCGGGCTCGGCCGTGACGCACTCGCTGTCCCGTGCCGGGCCGCCGGGCTCGCCCTCTGGAGCGGGAGCGGGCGCGGCCGTCAGGTCGTTCCCGCCGCCGCCGCCGCCGGGGAGGTCAGTTGCTGCCATCGGCCACTCCGGCGCCGATGAGGCCGTCGTCTGTGAGCCGCCGGAGGAGCGCGACGCGCAGGTCGCTGGCGAGCTCGCGCCGGCCCAGCGGGTCGGCGGCCCAGGCGTGCAGGCGCAGGTGCACGCCGCCCGCGCCGATGTCCGTGATCTCGACGCTGTCGCGCTTGCCCTCCGGCGCCGGCGCGAGCCGCTCGCCGACCTCGAGCATCGCGTCGCGGGCCCGCTCGGCGTCGGCGTCGAGCGGCAACTCGAGGTCGACCGTCACCATGCCCCCGGGCGAGCCCATGGAGAAGTTGTGCACGGCCTTGTTCGCGAAGGCCTCGTTGGGGATCACGACGCGGCGGCCGTCGGCGGTGCGGATGAAGGTGTAGATCAGCGAGATCTGTTCCACGGTGCCGAAGACTTCGTCGACGCTGATGTAGTCGTTCAGCCTCACCGGCTGGGAGAAGGCGATCATGATGCCGCTGACGAGGTTCGCGATGGGGGCGCGGGCGGCGATGCCGATGACGCCGGCGAGGATGGCCGCCGAGGCGAGCATCGCCCGGGCGAGCGTGCTCACCGCCGGGAGCTTCAACAGGGCGATGCCGATGCCGACGAAGAGGATCGCCACGAAGATGAGCCGGCGGATCATCACGTACCGCGTCTGGTCACCGCGGTCGGCCGTCTTGCCGAGGAGCTTGGCCATCGCCCGGTCACGGCGCGCGAGGATGAAGTCGATGACGCGCGCCGCGACGATGGCGATCACCACGTAGACGATCGCGTTGAACCAGTCGGTCTCGTAGAAGGCCGTAGCGACGATGCTCATCGGCCGGACCTCCGCAGTGAACCCGCCCGGGTCACGGCACCGCACTCGGCGTCGGGGTCTCGTCCGTCGGGGACGAGAGTTCCGCCGGCGTGAGGTCGTCGCGCACGTCGTAGAGCACGCGACCGGTGTTGTAGTCGAGCAGCGTGACGATCGTGTCGCTGCTGCCGGAGACCGTGTCGGTCACGCCCTGTACCTGCCAGATGAAGCGATAGCTCGGGACGACGGTGTTGGTGACCTCGCGGCCGGCGATGGCGTGACGGAAGGTGTAGGGCTGCTTGCGCTTGACGTAGAGCAACTGCACTTCGCGCGGGTCGACGGCCGTGCCCTTGAACAGCCAGTCGGCCTTGCGCAGAGCCATTCCCGAGGTCTTGAGCTTGGCGTTGCTCGGTACGGCGAGCGCCGCGTAGACGAAGCTCCAGCCACGCCACGGGTGGGTCACGAACTGCCCGCGCTGCTCCGGCGCCGTGTAGCGAAAGGCGACGAAGGCGGGCAGGGCGAAGACGATCAGCGCAGCGACGACGATCGCCACCGCCAGAAACCGCTTGTCGCGAAACCGGATCATGTCTGCCTCATGGGAGAATCCTCAGGTAGCGCGCTCCGGTGTGTCAATCGCGGTCCGTCGTCGAGAGCACGGCGCCGTCGGCGCGCACCTCGGTGCGCGCGAACGCGGCGCCGGCCGTGGCCAGCATACCGGCGAACGAGTCCTCGCCGGCCAGCGGGTTGAGGTGGACGAGCACCAGACGCCCGACGTCCGCCTCCGCCGCCAGCCGCGCGACCGCCGTGGCCTCGCTGTGCGCCGCGTAGCCGGGGCGGAGCTCGGCGGGCGCGCCGTCGAGGCCCGGGTCGTCGGCCCAGTACCACGCCTCGTGCAAGAGCAACCCCGCTCCGGCTGCAAACGCGGGCATGGCGGGGTCGGCGGGCGTGTCGGTGGCGATGACGAGCTCGTCGTCGAGGCGAAACGAGACGCTGACGTCGGAGTGCAACTGCGCCCGCACGCGAAGGGCGTGGCCGGCCACGTCGTTGACGCCGGCCGCGAGCGGCTCGACGCGCACGCGCTCGAGATCCTCGAAGTCGACCGGGTTGTACGGCTTGCGCAGCAACCCGGCGACCGCCGCCTCGGGGTC
>JBBQFA010000369.1:0-2285 GCA_038321515.1 Thermoleophilia bacterium
CTCCTCGCTGTCGGCCGGCACCCAGGCCGTGCTGGCCGCGGAGGTCGGCGACGTCCAGCTCGCCTACGACTACCTCGCCGAAGCGGCGCTGCTCGACCACCTGGACATCCACCGCAACACCGCCGACGGCCTCCACCTCGCAGCCCTGGCCGGCGGCTGGACGGCCGTCATCGCCGGCCTGGCAGGAGCTCGCCAGCACGACGGCCGGCTCTCGTTCGCCCCGAGGCTGCCTCGAGCCCTTCGCCGGATCGCATTCCCGTTCGCCTTCCAGGAACGTCACCTGTACGTCGAGATCACGCCGGCCAGCGCGACCTACCACCTACGGGCGGGCGCGGCGCTCGAGATCGAGCACTGGGCCGCGCCCGTCGCCGTCACCCCCGAGGCCCCCGTCGTCAGACCGATCCCACCGCCCGCGCCCGCCCCCTCTCTGCGCCAGCCGCCCGGGCGAGCGCCGACGCGCCGGCGGCCATCGCCCGCATCTGGCCACGGCACGCGCACGACACCGGCACGGCCATGAGCGCATAGCGGCCGCCTGCACCTGACACCTACACCGACCTCAACACGACCGCGGCCACGGCGCTGCCGGCCAGCGAGCCCGATCGAACCTACACCGTGGCCCCGACCGGAAACATGCGGATCTACGGGTGGGGCATCACCGCCACCAAGACGAACGGCCTGAAGCTCCCGGTCCGCCTTGGCCAGCGGGGGAGGCTCGTGTTCGAGAACCGCACCACGATGTGGCATCCGTTGAACCTCCACGGCATGACCTTCCAGACGCTCGGGGCCGGGCTCGCTCCCACGGACCCGCTGCTGATCGGTGCACGCGTGCTGCAGGGCGGCGCCGCGCTGATGATGCCGGCGTCACTGGCGATCACCGAGGCGGCGGCGCCGGCTTCATAGAACCGGCAGACGGTCTTCACGGCTCCTACAGATCGCCCGTCGACACTGGGTCGTGGACACCCAGTGAAAGGAGTCGCGACGTTGCTCACTGCGATCAGACATGGCCTCGGCGCACGCGCCGCCGAGACGCCCGCAGCGCGCGAGGTCCGCGCGCGCGTCCGCGACGGCTGCGCCCCGAACACGATCCGCGCCGAGGGCGGCGTGCCGCTGCGGATCGTCTTCCATCCGCAGCGTGCTCGGAGCAGGTCGTCTTCCCGGCCTTCGGCAAGAGCGCGATGCTCCCGGAGGGGAAGAGCGTCGTCGTTGACCTGCTGCCCGAGGAGCCGGGCGAGTACGCTTCCGGCACGTAGCCGAGCGCGCGGCGAATGTGGTCGTGGAATAGGCTCGGGCCGAGGCTGACGGCGACGAAGAGCAGCGTCAGGCTGAGCCGTCCTGGGTTTCGTGGAGCCTCTACAGGACCCAGGACGGCTCAGTCCGGTGCCGTGCAGGTCGGCGACTGGATTGCCGTGTTCTTGGAGCAGTTGAGCGATTTCGGCGTCGAGGCTGGTGATGCGTTGGTTGAGGTCTTCGATGTCGCGGGCGAGGTCGCGGATGCAGCGGGTTGCGACCTGCTCGACGAGGCTGTCGCCGAAGTTGATCCGCTTGGCGGGTGAGGTTGACCACGCGCGCCTCGCCGACCGGATCGATCTGATTCCAGTGGGCGCGGAGGCGCTGGATTGCCTGGGTGCGGTCGCGGACGAGCCTGCGCCGCTGCAGCTCGAGTAGCGCAAGCGCGCGGACGAGTTCAGGCTCGAGCGCGGGGCCCAGCTCGTTGCGCTTTCGCAGGACGACCTGGGCGACAGCGATCTCATCGCCGGGGTCAGTCTTGCCGGGGCCGTGGCGACGGCGCTCGCGGTGGGTCCGCCAGGCAGGCACGTTGAGTACCTCATGTCCTGCCACCTCGAGGGATGCGACGAACAGCCGCCCGTAGCCGGCCGGGCTTTCGACGCCGACGACCGCTTCGCCCGCGCCGTGGTCAATCAGCCAGCTCTGCAGCCGCCACATCCCCTCGGGACTGTTGGCGAAGCCGAGCGTGCCAATCATGCCGCCGCGCTCATCGAGCAGCGCGGCGGCATGGGTGTACCTGTGCACGTCGATTCCGGGCCGGGCACGGCACGCTGCCGCCGGATCTTCCTACGACGCTGACAGTCAGCGTCGCGGCACCACAATCATTTGCCATACGAGACCGTTTGACGCCGGATGCGGACGTCGTCCAAGACGTCGCCCGATTCCCGAGACGCGCAGCCTTCTCAGGATCGGGCGGCTCCCGAGATGGCTACCCGCGTCTCCAGCGGCATCGGATTCTGGATGCAGTAGACGCCGGGGCAACGTTCGTCAGCCAGCGT
>JBBQFA010000370.1:0-2278 GCA_038321515.1 Thermoleophilia bacterium
CGACCGCCTACTCCCTGATGCAAGCGACCGGGGTCGTCAACGACCACGTCGCAGGCTGCTGCGTCCACGACGCGGTCGACCGCGAACAGGCGGACACCGCGGCGCGCTTCGCCTGACGGGCTCGCGCCTCCGGCCTATTCCGCAGGTGTTGCCTTTCTTGTAGGCTTGCGCCGAGGGGTAGTCCAGCAAAGGAGCGTGCGGTGAAGGTCAAGCGAGCCCTTATCTCGGTGTTCAACAAGAGCGGCGTCGAGTCGTTCGCCAAAGGTCTCACGAGCATGGGCGTCACCGTGATCTCGACGGGCGGCACTGCCAAGCTCCTGAGAGACTCCGGCATCCCGGTCACCCTGGTCGAAGAGGTCACCGGTTTTCCGGAGATGCTGGACGGCCGCGTCAAGACGATGCACCCCAAGCTCATGGCCGGCATCCTCGCGCGTCGCGACGTGCCCGAGCACATGGAGACGATCAAGGCGCACGGCATCGAGCCCGTCGACATGGTCGTCTGCAGCCTCTATCCCTTTGAGGAGGTCGCCGGACGCCGCGGCGTCGAGGACGAGGTCGTGATCGAGAACATCGACATCGGCGGCCCGAGCATGATCCGCGCCGCCGCCAAGAACCACGCCGGCGTCGCCGTCGTCACCAGCCACGACGACTACGACACGGTCCTCGAAGAGCTGCGCGAGAACGACGGCGAGCTCGGCTACGCCACGCTGCGCGAGCTCGCCACCAAGGCCTTTCACCGCACCGCCCACTACGACTTCGTCATCGCCAACTGGTTCAGCGAGTCCGAGGGCGACTTCCCTGACTACGTGATGCGTGACTACGAGAAGGTCCTCGAGCTCAAGTACGGCGAGAACCCGCACCAGCGGGCGGCGTACTACGCCGAGGTCGGCCTGCGCCAGCACCTGCTCTCGCAGGTGACGCAACTGCACGGCAAGCAACTCGGCTTCAACAACCTCTACGACCTCAACGCGGCGCGCAACATCTGCGAGGAGTTCACGCTGCCCTGCGTCACCATCATCAAGCACAACAACCCCTGTGGCTGTGCCCTCGCGGAGAACCTGGCCACCGCCTACGACAAGGCGTTCGCCTGTGACCCGGTCAGCGCCTTCGGCAGCGTGATCTCGGTCAACCGCAGCGTCGACGTGGCGCTGGCCGAGCGCCTCAAGGACCTCTTCGTCGAGGTGCTGTTCGCGCCCGGCTACGACGACGAGGCGCTCGAGATCCTCACGCGCAAGGCCGACATCCGCATCTTGCGCAACGAGGAGCGCCGGCAGATGAACCCGGGTGAGTTCGACTACAAGCGAGTCACCGGCGGCATCCTGGTGCAGGACAAGGACGGCGACATCGAGGAGCGCGACGAGATGACGGTGGCGACCAAGCGCCACCCGACGGAGCAGGAGTGGGGCGATCTCATCTTCGCCTTCCGCGTCGCCAAGCACGTCAAGAGCAACGCCATCGTGATCGCCCGGAACCTGGCGACGGTCGGCGTCGGCGCCGGGCAGATGAGCCGCGTCGACAGCACGAAGGTCGCGATCGAGAAAGCGCGCTCGGACATCCAGGGCGCAGTCGTCGGCTCGGACGCATTCTTCCCGTTCCCCGATGCCGTCGACCTGGCCATGGAGAGCGGCGTGACGGCGTTCATGCAGCCGGGCGGCTCCAAGGGCGACGTCACCGCCGTGGAGGCCTGCGACAAGCGCGACGCCTCGATGGTGTTCACGGGCCGGCGCCACTTCCTGCACTGAGCGACGCGCGAGTGGGGGGGCGGGGCGGCCGGCAGGCCCACCCCGCCCCTTTCGCGTTGGAGGCACGATGAGGGACTTGAGCAAGATCGAGGAGCTGCCGGAACTCAGCGACGGCCGCGTGAGGCTGCGACCCTGGCGGGCCGACGACGCCGCGGCCGTCGCCGCCATGTGCGACGACCAGGATGTCGCCCGCTGGATGTCGCTCATGCCGCATCCCTACACGCTCGCCGACGGCGACGAGTGGGTCAGCGACGCCGCGCGCAAGTGGACCGAGGAATCGTGGGCCAACTTCGCCGTCGTCGACGCCGCGAGCGACGCGCTCGTGGGCTCGTGTGGCCTGCGCGTCGACGCGCAGAAGGAGAGTGGCGAGATCGGCTACCTCGTGCACCGCCACCGCCGTCGCGAAGGCATCGCCGCGGCGTGCGTGCGGCTGCTCACCGCCTGGGGGTTCGACGAGCTCGAGCTGGGGCGCGTGCAGATCCGCGCCGACACGCGTAACGTGGGCTCGCGGCGCACGATAGTCGCCGCGGGCTATC
>JBBQFA010000371.1:0-2261 GCA_038321515.1 Thermoleophilia bacterium
GCCCGCCGCGATGACGATCTGCTTGTCCTTGGTGGCCGTCACGTCACCGGCGGCGAAGACGCCGCGCACGCCGGTGTCGCCCATGGCGTCAACCACGACCTCGCCGCGCGTGTTGGTGCGAGCGAGGTCGAGAAGGAGGTCCGAGTTGGGCGACAGGCCGATCTCGATGAAGACGCCGTCCAGCTTGAGCGTCCGCTGCTTTCTGTTCTTCAGGTTGCGGAGCACCAGCTTCTCGACGACCTCGTGGCCGACGATCTCCGCGGGCTCGTAGCCCACGAGCTTCTTAACGCCCGGGGCAGAGCCGGCCTTGTCCTTGAGGATCTCGTCGCCACTCCACTCGCCGCGACTGACGACGTACACCCTCTTCGCGATGCCGCTCATCTCGATGGCCGCCTCGAGTGCCGAGTTGCCGCCGCCGACGATGGCGATGGTCTTTGCGCGATAGAACGGACCGTCGCAGGTCGAGCAGTACACCACACCGCGACCGCCGAACTCGCTCTCACCCGGGATCTCGAGCCGACGTTTCTGCGCGCCGCTCGCGACGATCACGGCGCGCGCCCTGACCTCCTTGCCCGACTGAAGCTCCAGGACCTTGGCACAGCCGTCGACGCGTACGTCGATGACGCGCTCGCCGATCAGCCGCTCGAGCCCGTACATGTAAGCCTGCTCGAACATGAGCCGCACGAGCTCCGGTCCCTCGACGACGGGAAGGCCCGGGTAGTTGGTGATCAGGTGCGTCACCCCGACCTGCCCACCCAGGTCCAGCGCGATGAGGATGGTGGAGAGGTTCTTGCGGGCGGCGTACAACGCGGCCGTCAGGCCGGCCGGTCCGCCGCCGACGACGGCCACGTCCCACACCTTCTTGAGGTCCACCGTCGACTCGATCCCGAACAGCCGGTCGAGGGTACCGGTCGAGTTGAGATAGGCCAGGTCGTCGTAGCCCCCGACCCAGCGGCCGTCGAGGAAGAACTGCGGCACCCCACGCTGCCCGGTGCGCTCGATCATCGCCCGCGCCGCGTCCTCGTCGTCAGTGACGTCGACCTCCTCGTACTCGATGCCCTTGGCACTCAGCAGCGCCTTTGCCTTGGCACAGTACGGGCACCACTCCATCGAGTACATCTGTACTCGCGCCATCGCATTCTCCGCTCTTGTCCAGTGTGTACAGGGGCTTCTGTCACGCGTATTCCCGCCGTCAAACGCAGGCCCGGGTAGAGCCGCCAAGATACCGAGAGAGACATCGTCGAAACGCTCGGCCAGATCCCCGACTTCTTCAGGGGGATGCCGGACGAAACGCTCGCGCGCGAGTGGCCCGAGTGGAAGTCGTTCCAGCTCACCGACACCGCGCTGACCGCCCGCGAGAAGCACCTCATCGGGCTGGGCGTCGCCGCTGCCACCCATTGCCCGTACTGCACCTACTTCCGCACCAACGCGGCGCGAATGATGGGCGCCACCGATGCGCAGATCGAGGAGACGTCGCGGTTCGCCAGCGACACGGCCAAGTACAGCGCCTACATGCACGGTCTGCAGGTTCCCATTGCCGACTTCAAGAAGCAGGCCGACGAGATGGGCGACTACCTCGCGAGGCGCGCCGAAGAGGCCTCCCGCAAGGCCGCCTGAGCGGCTGGACTACAACGCCAAGACGAGGAGCACGACATGATGCGGCCGTTCGAGGTCATGCCCTGACCGAGAGGTGACGCCCCGGCTGCAGACCGGCGGGAAGAGCGGGCGCGGGCGCCGCAGGCGGCCCCGCGCCCGCTTCATCTGCGATAGACTCCAGCCTGTCCCCGCACACATTCTCCGGGCAGGTGAATCGATGAACGTCCGCGTCTATGTCACCCCGAAACACGGGATCCTCGACCCCCAGGGAGCGGCCGTCGAGCGCTCGCTGCCGAACCTCGGGTTCACCGGCGTCAGCGGCGTCCAGATCGGCAAGATCATCGACCTGACCATCGAAGGCGAGGGGCTCACCGAAGAGGCTGCGCGCGCCCAGATCGACGACATGTGCCGCAAGCTCCTCTCCAACCCGATCATCGAGGACTACACCTTCGCGATCACCGAGGGGTGAAGGCGCGATGACCGCTGCTTCTGCCCTGCGCCTCGGCGTCGTCGTCTTCCCGGGGATCAACACCGATGGCGACACGCACCACGCGCTCCAGACCTTCCCCGGCGTCACCGCCGAGTACCTCTGGCATAAGGACACCGACCTCAAGGGCGTCGACGGCATCGTCATCCCCGGCGGGTTCAGTTACGGCGACTACCTG
>JBBQFA010000372.1:0-2237 GCA_038321515.1 Thermoleophilia bacterium
ACCGCCGCCCTCATGAAGACCCGGTCCGCCACGCTCGAGGCGGCCGGCGAATCCACCGACCCGGCCACCGCCCTGGCGCGCATGGCCGACCTCTTCGGCGCGCCCTGCCTGCTCGTCTTCGGCTTCGACGACTGCCTCGCCGAGGCCTACGCCAGCTACGACACGGGGGCGCTGGTGCAGAACGTGTGCCTCGCCGCCCATGACAAGGGGCTCGGCACCTGCGTCATCGCCACCGTGATCCGCTACCCGCAGATCTTGCGCGAGCTGCTACCCGACTCCGGTGACAAGCGCTTCGTCGTCGCCGTGACGCTCGGCCATCCTGATCCGGCCGCGGCCGCCAACACCTTCGAGCGTTCGCGCGCCGACCTGGACGAGATCGTCACCTGGGTGTCGTGAGCCTGATAAGGCGCATCACCCCTGAGGACGCCCACCGGCGGCGCTGGCAGCTGCTGGCGCTGACGTCGGTCGGCGCCTTCATGACGCCGCTGGACGGCTCCATCGTCTCGGTGGCGCTGCCGGCGATGAGCCCGGATCTGCACCTGAGCTTCGCCGCCGCCATGTGGGTGCAGGCGGCGTACCTGCTCGCTACGGCAGTGCTCCTGATCCCGATGGGCCGGCTGGCCGACCAGTATGGCCGCGTGCGCTTCTACCTGCTCGGTGTGGTGGTCTTCACGGCCGGCTCGTTGCTGGCCGCGATCAGCATGAACGGCGCCTGGCTCATCGGCAGCCGTGTGGTGCAGGGGGCCGGCGGCGCGCTCATGATGGCCACATCGGCCGCCATCGTCACCGCCGTCTTCCCGCCGCAGGAGCGCGGCCGGGCGCTGGGCATAAACGTGATGGCGGTGTACATCGGCCTCAGTGTCGGCCCTCCGCTGGGCGGCATCCTCGTCGACACGCTGGGCTGGCGCTCGATCTTCTTCATCAATCTGCCGATCGGGCTGATCGTACTGGGCTGGGGCTGGATGATGCTGCCGCGCTCCGAGCGTGCCGAGGGCGCGCCGCGCGTCGACTTCGCCGGCGCGGCGCTCCTCGGCGCGTTCCTCATCGCGCTGCTCGTGCCGCTCACCTTCGCGCCGGAGTGGGGCTGGGCGGCACCGCTCACCGTCGGCCTGCTGGTGCTCTCTGCGATGGCGCTCGCGGGATTCATCGTCGTCGAGCGCCGCGTGCAGGCGCCCGTGCTCGACCTCGACCTGCTCGTGCATAACCGTCTCTTCGCGGCCGCCAATCTCGCCGCTCTACTCAACTACATGGCGCTGTTCGCGATCAGCGTGCTCACGGCCATCTTCCTCCAGGTCGTGCAGGGGCGCTCCGCCGCCCTGACCGGCTGGTTGATGCTCAGCCAGCCGCTGCTCATGGCCGTGCTCAGCCCCTTCAGCGGCCGTCTGAGCGACCGGATCGGCTCGCGCGTGCTCACCACGGGCGGCATGGCCGCGATCGCCCTCGGCATGGTCCTCCTCGCAGCGATGCCGGCAACTGCGCCCGTCTGGCAAGTCGCCGTGAACCTCGGCGTAGTCGGGCTGGGCATGGCGGCGTTCAGCGCTCCCAACGCCTCGGCGATCATGGGCAGCGTGCGCCGCGACCAGCTGAGCGTGGCCAGCGCCGTGATGGGGACGATGCGCACCACCGGGCAGGCGCTCAGCGTGGCGCTGCTCGGCGGCATCGCCGCCAGCCAGCTGGGGCGGCTCGGAGGCCGCCTGCTCTTCACGCACGGCCATGCCGCAGAGGCGACGGGGCTCGCGGCGCAAGCCGTGAGCGGGTACGCACAGGGCTACAGTTACGCGATGCTGGCCGGCGCCGCATTGGCGCTGCTCGGCGCCGCGGTGTCTCTTACGCGCGGCGCGCACACCTCGAGCATCTGAGGCCGCTACGCGGCGCCTGTGGCGGGCTGAGGCCGGTGAGCGGGTAAACACTGCGGCGGCAGGTTTATCCCTCGCCTCCTGGGGCAAGTGAGCTTTGTGAAGACGGGCGTTTCCCGTCGTCTGACCAGGACGCGACAGCTGCCGAGACGACAGCGCCGGCGCCCAGAGGTGGCACCATGACCAGCACAGCACATCGAACCGTGACAGCCCTTGCCGGGGCGCTCATCCTGGCAGCGGCTCTGTCTGTTCTTTACGCCGCGACCGCGTTCGCCGCGGCTCCCCTAACACAACTGCAGCGGGCTCATGACGGCGCCGCTGTGACGTACAGCCTCACGTCGCCGAACCTGACCCAGCTCCAGAGGGCACACGGCAGCGCGA
>JBBQFA010000373.1:0-2228 GCA_038321515.1 Thermoleophilia bacterium
CACTCCCCGCCGCGTGGTGCAGTATAATCACTTCATGGTGGCCTGCGGCGCAATGCAACACCCCGCGGACCCCGCTTCGTGTGCGCGGCCAAACGGTACACCCTGGCGTGGGGGGGGGGTGGCGGGATGGGCCTCCCGCCCCGTCCGTTCGTGCTGTATCCAGCCCATCTTTCGCTGCCCGACGAGCCGCTGATCGGCGCCGAACCCACGCACGTCGTGCTCAAGAGCTGGCGCCACTTGCTGCAGGGCTAGAGGCGCGCCGCCTCAGAGCAGCCGCGAGAAGAGCCGGGCGATCGAGTTCTTGAAGCGCTGTCCGCGGCCCAGCGCCGCCAGGTCCTCTGCGGTGATCTCCTTGCAGTCCTCTATGTCGCGCTCGTACTGCTCCGCGTAGCTCGTCGCGATGCCCTGGTCGTAGAAGATCGAGACCACCTCGTCGTGCAGGATGATGCTGCGGATGTCCCAGTTGCAGGTGCCGATGATCGAGAGCTGGTCGTCCACCGTGACGGTCTTCGCGTGCAGGAAGCCGGCCTTGTACTGGTAGACCTTCACGCCCGAGCGCAGGAGCTGGGGATAGTAGGCCATCGCGGCGTTGAACGGGATCTTCTTGTCGGGCATGCCGGTCATCATGAAGCGCACGTCGATGCCGCTGGCGGCGGCCGCGCACATCGCCGTGATCAGAGGCTCGTCGGGCACGAAGTACGGCGACTGGATCCAGATGCGTTGGCGCGCGTTGAGGAGCGCCGTGATGAACACGTCGCGGATGGTCTTGAAGGTGGTCTGGACGCTGGAGTGGAGCACCTGCACCGGGATGCCTTCGTGCCGGTGGTGCTCTTCGGGCGCCGGCATGTAGTCGGTCGCCAGATCCTCCTTGCGCCCGTTATGCAGCCACGTTGAGGCGAACAGCATGAGGTACGGCGCGACCACGGGACCGCTCAGGCGGAACGAGGTGTCGCGCCAGACAGCGAAGCGTGGGCCGCCGTCGATGTACTCCTGGCCCATGTTCATGCCACCGCTGTACACGGACTTGCCGTCGATGATCACCATCTTCATGTGGTTGCGGTAGTTGATCTGCGGCAGGCGCTTGTAGCAGGGGGCGACCACAGCGCCGGCTGCTTCAAGTTGCTTCAGCTCATCCTTCTTGTAGCTGATGCAGGAGAGCCAGTCGTAGAGGATGTGCACTTTGACGCCGGCCTTGAGGCGGTCGAGCAGGACCGCGGTGACCTTGGCGGTGAGCTCGTCCTGCTCCCAGATCAGGTACATGAGGTGGATGTAGCGCTCGGCCGTGGCCATCTCGGCGAGCAGGGCGGGGAACTTCTGCGAGCCGGCAGTGTAGATGTCGACGGTGTCGGCGGGCAGCGGCGCCACCCCGCCCTCCGTGCGGCCGGTCGACTCGATGCGTGCTCCCGGCGTGCCGGCCAGGTCGGCCACGGCCGCCTCGGTGAACTCCGTGTTGGCGGCCGTCACCGGCGCGAGCGAGCGCTCCTCGACCGCGTCCATCTGGCTCATGATCTTCTGCCGACGCGGTGAGTCGCGCCGGAAGTTCCGGCCGATGAAGAAGTAGGCGATGAGGCCCAGTACCGGCAGCAGCAGAACGACGAAGAGCCATGCCAGGACGGTGCTCGGGTCACGCTCGTCGGTGGCGAGGATGATGACGACGGACGCGATCGCCAGCAGAAGGATGACGTCGAGCGCCCAGAAGCCGACACTGAAGAAGTTCTGGGTGAAGAAGGAACCCACCAGGACGCCTGCGGAGCTTGCGATCATCACGTCCCCCCGTGGGTTCGCCAGTGGGGCATTCTCACACACAACAGAGATGCCAACGAGCCGTCAGACCTCGGACGACCGGCCGTCGCGCCGTACCTTCGTCGCCGGCTCAGGGATCGCAGGCGGCCGCGGCCGCACCCTTCTCGAAGCGCATCTTGCACATCGCGTATTCCTCGGGGACCGCGATGGGATAGTCCCCGTCGAAGCAGGCGCGGCAGAACTGGCTGCGTGGCAGGCCGGTGCTGGCCTGCAGGCCGTCGAGCGTGAGGTGGTGGAGGCTGGTCGCGCCGACGTGATCGCGGACCTCGTCGACCGACTTGTTCGCGGCGATGAGCTCGGCGCGCGTGGCCATGTCGATGCCGTAGTAGCAGGGCCACTGGATCGGCGGCGAGCTGATGCGCAGGTGGACCTCTTTGGCGCCGGCGCTGAACAGCATCTCGACGAGCTTGTGCGTCGTGTTGCCG
>JBBQFA010000374.1:0-2224 GCA_038321515.1 Thermoleophilia bacterium
CGGCCTGGATGCCGGGCTGAGCGGCCTCAGCTGGCATCACGAAGGCCGTGCTCCTTGTCACGACCCTGTGGTCGAACGGCCGCGCGGCGGCCAGGCTCCTGGCGTTGGTGCGGTAGCGGATGGGGCCGCACTGCATGGTGATGATCGGGTGGTGCCCGTCCCGGCGCACCGGTGTCGCCGTGAGGCCGACCACGTATCTCGCCTTCACCTGCTTCATCACGCGCTCGAAGCTGAAAGCCGAGAGATGGTGGCACTCGTCGACGATCACCTGCCCGTAGTCCGCCACGAGGTCGGCGACCACGCCCTTCTTGTTGAGCGATTGGATGACGGCGACGTCGATGGCGCCGGTCGGTCTGGCGCGGCCTCCACCGATCACGCCGACGGCGCTGGTCGGCACGTCGAGGAACGTTGACAGCCGCTCGCACCATTGGTCCATGAGCTGGCGGCGGTGCACCAGCACAAGCGTGTTCACCTTGCGTGCGGCGATGAGCCAGGCGCCGATGACCGTCTTGCCGAACGCCGTGGCGGCGCACAGCACGCCGGCGTCGTGCGCCATGATCGCCTCGGCAGCCTCGGTCTGGACCGTCGTCAGCCGTCCTGCGAACTCCACGTCGAGCGGCTGACCTTCGGTGCGCTCATCACGGAGCCGCGGCTCGATGTCGTGACCCTGCAGCAGCTCGAGCGCCGCGCTCAGGCAGCCGCGGGGCAGGGCGATGTAGTCGGCGAACTCCTCGGCGCAGCAGATGAGCCGCGGCTTCGCGAAGGTCGGCAGTCGCATCGCCTGAGCTCGGTAGAACTCGGGGTTGTCAAAGGCGGCCAGGCGGATGACCCTATCCTGCATGCCCTGTGGCAGGCCGAGCTTGCTCACGTAGACGAGATTGCTCAGCACCACGTCGGTCGCGTCCGGGAAGGGGCCCGCGAGGCGGGCATCGGGCAGTCTCCCCGAGGGTGGGAGGGTCCACGGCTGTTCCGTGTCATCGAGCGTGGCGAGGCGCACCCCCAGAGCATCCCCCTCGTCGAGCGCGTTCGCGAGAGCGCGATCGACCTCGGCTGGAGTCATGCGCGTGACGGAAGAGAGGAAGCGCCACTGATCGGGAGCCGCACGCAGGTCACGACCGACGAACACGCTCCTGCCTTCGTCTCGCGGGGCGCGCTGAAGTGGCACTGCGATAAGGTTGCCGAAGCCGCCCTTGGGCAGCGTGTCCTGGCCGGGGAAGAGGCGGTCGTAGGAATCAAGCCCGAGCTCATGGCGCTGCGCCGTCGCACGGGTGAGAAGTACCGAGCCGAGGCGCCGCGCCATCGCCGCTTCGATCGCCTCCGCGAAGAACACCCACACGTGCGCGCCGTTGCCGGAGCGCGAGATCTCGGCGTACGTCGGGACGTCGAGCTGCTCGCAGGCTCCGATGAAGGCCGAGACGTCGTGCCGCCACTCGGCCTTGTCGAAGTCGAGTGCCAGGAAGTGACAGGTCTCGTCGAGGAGCAGCGGGTACACGCCGATGGTATGGCGACCCGTAAGATGGTCGCGGATCACCTTGTCCGTGATGGGGAGCAGCGCTCGGTTGGCACAGTCCGCGCACTTGACCTTCGGCTTGGCACACCACGCGCGGTCCCATTCGTGCGCGCACGCAGGCGCATAGCCCGCCTTGCCACTCCTGCTCTCCCAACGCACCGCGAAGACATCCTCGCGGCCGTGGAAGAGGCCGCGGAAGAGGGCGAGCTTGTCCGCGGCGGGAGAGTCGCCGGTCAAGGAGGCATCGGAGTAGGACGAGCTGGGCTCAATTGCCCTCGGCGCCGCGCCGGCCGTCACCGCGGGAGGCTGCTTGCGCTCCGGCGGATGTGGCGCAGTCGTTGCCGGCTCAAGCAAGGACCTCAGATGAGCGTTCTCCGTGCGCAGACGCTCGCATTCGGCACGCAGAGCCGCGAGTTCCGTGTTGTCGACCTTGGCGTCGCTCATTCCGGCATTGTCTCAGGATTGGATCGCGAGGAGGTACCTGCCGCACAGCGCTGAGCCATTCGACCTGGAGCGGCTGGCTGTCGAGCGCGGTGGATGCGAAGGAGACGATCTGCTGGTCGCCAGCAAGGCCGCGCCAGATGCCACGACCGTCGACTATCTGCCGCAGAACCCGGCCAGCGGGAGCAGCTATCGCTTTGCCGCCAGCGGCGGCGCCACCTGGACGGCGGTCGATGCCGACACCGTCGCCGTCGTCGTCAGCATCGACAAGAC
>JBBQFA010000375.1:0-2224 GCA_038321515.1 Thermoleophilia bacterium
GGTTCGCCGCGGCGGCAGGGCGCCGTTGGGCTTCGTGCCCCTCGCAGTCGTTGGCGTAGCCTTTCTCGCCCTGCCGCTCATCGGGCTCCTCGCGCGCGCGCCCTGGCGACATCTCCCCGCGGATCTCACCGCCCCGGGAGTCCTGACCGCGCTGCGCCTATCCCTCGTCTGCTCTCTCGGCGCCGTCGCGCTCTCCACCGTTCTCGGCGTGCCCCTCGCGTGGTTGCTGGCCCGTGTCGCCTTTCGCGGACGCAACGTCGTGCGCGCCGTGGTGACGCTCCCGATGGTCCTCCCCCCCGTGGTCGGCGGCGTCGCGCTCCTGCTCGCCTTCGGCCGCAACGGCATCGTCGGCCAGTGGCTCGACCGCGCCTTCGGCATCACCCTGCCGTTCTCGACCGCCGGCGTCATACTTGCGGAAGCTTTCGTCGCCATGCCGTTCCTGGTGATCACGGTCGAGGCCGGCATCCGCGCCATGGACAGGCGCTACGAGGACGCGGCCGCGACCCTCGGCGCCGGGCGGTGGATGACGTTTCGCCGCGTGACGCTGCCGCTGATCGCGCCGGCGCTGGGCGCCGGCGCCGCCCTCTGCTGGGCCCGAGCGCTCGGCGAGTTCGGCGCCACCATCACCTTCGCCGGCAACCTACCCGGAACCACGCAGACGGTGCCGCTGGCCGTGTACCTGGCCCTGCAAAGTAACCCCGATGCGGCGATCACGCTCAGCCTGGTGATGCTGGTCATCTGCCTCACCGTGCTGATCGCGCTCCGCGATCGCTGGTTCCCGTCACGGTGATGTCCAACCCGCAGCGGCCAGAGAGTGAGACCCCGGCGTGAGCCTCGAGGCACACGTGGTCCTGCGCAAGGGGACCCTCGATCTCGACGCCGAGATCACGGCCGCCGACGACCAGGTGGTCGTCCTGCTCGGGCCGAACGCGGCCGGCAAGACGACGCTTCTGCGCGCCCTGGCCGGGCTGATCCCGCTCGAAGCCGGCAGGATCGTCCTCGACGGGCAGGTGCTCGAAGACGTGGCAGTCGGTGTGCGCGTGCCGCCGGAGCACCGGCCGGTCGGCGTCGTCTTCCAAGACTACCTGCTGTTCCCGCACCTCAGCGTGCTGGAGAACGTCGCCTTCGGTCTGCGCGCGCGCGGCCAGCACCGGCGCACCGCGCGCAAGGTGGCGGCAGAGTGGCTCACGCGCGTCGACCTCACGACCTGCTCGGCGGAGCGGCCGAAGGCCCTCTCCGGCGGACAGGCCCAGCGCGTCGCTCTAGCGCGTGCTCTGGCCACGGATCCTCGTCTGCTGCTGCTCGACGAGCCGCTGGCGGCCATGGACGCCGGAGCGAGGGCGGAGCTCCGCCGTGAGCTCAACCGTCATCTCGGCGCGTACAGCGGCACCTGCCTGCTCGTCACTCACGACCCGATCGAGGCCATGACCCTTGCCGACCTGCTGGTCGTACTGGAGAACGGCCGCGTGATCCAGGTCGGCTCGCCGGAGGAGCTCAGCGCCCACCCTCGTTCTCGCTACGTCGCCGACCTGGTCGGGCTGAACCTCTACCGCGGACACGGCGCCGGGCATGTCGTGGAGCTCCCCGGAGACCAGCGCGTCGTGGCAGCCGAGAGCGTACCGCAGGAGGGCGACGTCTTTGCCGTCATCCCACCGGGCGCGGTGGCGCTGCACCGCGCCCATCCCGAGGGCTCGCGACGCAACGTGTGGCCCGGCACCGTCGGAGAACTCGACGTCGCGGGAGAGCGCATTCGCGTCCACGTCTCCGGGCCCATGCCGCTCGTCGCCGAAGTCACGCCCGCGGCCGTCGCCGCCCTGCGCCTCGGCGAGGGCGGCCCGGTGTACGCATCGGTCAAGGCGACCGAGATCGTCGTCTACCCGGCCTGAGCCGGCGGGTAGACTGTCGCTGATCCCATGACCCTCTCCTTCAACAATCCGGTCGACGTCGGCGTACTCCTCGCCGGGGGCAGCAGCCGTCGCGCCGGCGTCGACAAGCGCTTCCTCGTGCTCGACGGGCAAACGCTCCTGAGGCGCAACCTCGACTTCTTGCGCGACCTCTTCCCCACGGTGGCGGTAGCCATCGGACACGGACAGGAACTCGACGTCGGGGACTCCCCGGGCGTCGAGTTCGTCCGCGACGCATGGCCGGGCGGTTCACCGCTCGCCGGCATCGCGTCGGCGCTGCGACATTTCGAGCGACCGATCTTCGCGCTGGCCGTCGACAT
>JBBQFA010000376.1:0-2217 GCA_038321515.1 Thermoleophilia bacterium
CTGGCGGAGGAGCAGGACCGCAAGCACATCATCTTCGAGGGCACGGTGGCCGAGCAGGCCGACGCGTTCGTCAATGCCCTCATCAAAGAAGGCGTCCTGGGGAGGTAGTGATGACTGAACTGCTCGTCTACAGCGAGAGAGTCGATACCGCCCGCGAGCTGGTCGCCGGTGGCAAAGAGTTGGCAGCGGCCCTCGGCCTCGGCGTGAGCGCCGTGGCTCTGGGGCCGGGCGCCGGAGACGCGGCGAGCGCGCTCGCCGCCGCCGGCGCCGACACCGGGGACGTGAGCGAAGACGCCGCCATCGCGGGCTGGCCGGCCGACGCAGTGGCCGCCGGCCTGGCGCAGATCGCCGAGCTGGCCGGCGCGAGCGTCGTGCTCGTCGGCTCGACGAGGCGCGGCAAAGAGACGGCGCCGCGCCTGGCGCAGAAGCTCGGCGCCGGCTGCGTCAGTGACGTCAGCAGCCTGGTCGTCGAAGATGGCGAGCTGGTCGCCGGCCGCTACGCGTTCGGCGGCGCGACGGTCGCGCGCGAGAAGCTGGGCACGGCGGTCAAGGTCTTCGCCGTGATGCCCAAGACGTTCGATGCGGAGGGCGCGAGCGCCGGGGCCGGCACCATCGTCAGCCCGGCCCTGACCGTCAGCACCGCCGTCAAGGTCGTCGACCGCCGCGCCAAGGAGGGTGACCACGTCAACCTCGACGCGGCGCCGCTGATCGTCGGCGTCGGCCGCGGCTTCAACGCCCGCGAGGACCTCGCCCTCGGCGACGAGCTCGCGGGCGCCCTGGGCGCCGTCGTCGGCTGCACCAAGAGCCTCGCCGACTTCGAGTGGCTCGGCGAAGACCGCATCATCGGCCTCTCCGGCGCCAAGACCGCGCCCGACCTGTACCTGAGCGTCGGCGTCTCCGGCCAGATCCAGCACACCGTGGGCGTCTCGGCGGCCAAGCTCATCGCCGCCGTGAACAAAGACAAGGAGGCGCCGATCTTCGCGCTCGCCGACTACGGCATCGTCGGCGACCTGTACGCGGTGCTGCCGGCGCTGGTGGAACGCCTCAAGAGCGTGTGACGCGCGGGCCGGCGGGCGCTGATGCCCGCGGCCTCCGGGCCGGCGGCTCCCTGCATGTCGCCGGCCCCCGCTACATCAAAGCTGCTCCGGTGGTTATAGACGGCCCCGCCGATAGCACGGCCGGGGCCGCGCACGCGGCCCCGGCCTCGTTTCCCCCCGGATCCCGCCGGTCTCAGCTGCCGACCGGGCCGCCGGGCTTGCCGACGACGCTCGGCGGCGGCCCCGTAGCGAATGGTTCGTCCTCGCCGCAGCCCTCGGCTTCTGTCCGTGCCGCGTGCCGCGCCTGTCGCAGGGCGATGAGGTCGCGGCCCAGGGTCCAGCCGGCGGACGCCAGCGGGATCGCCAGCAGCACGCCCACGATCCCGGCCAGCGTCGCGCCGATCAGCGCGGCGATGAACACCACCAGCGGCGACAGCGTGAGCGTTTTCGCGTACACCACGTTCTGGAGCACGTTGTTCTCGAACTGCTGGTAGGCGACGAAGAAGACGACGAGCACGATACCGTCGACCGCCCCACCCGAGGCAAAGCCCACGATGCAGACGATGACCGCCCCGATCGTGGCGCCCACGAGTGGGACAATATCGAGGATGGCGACCAGCACGGCCAGCGTCTCCGCATACGGCACCCCGAGGATCTTCAGCACGATGTACGACGACACGCCGGCCACGAGGCTGATGGCCAGGTTGCCACGCACGTAGCCGCCCGTGGCGCGCAGGAAGTTCTCGCCGATGCGCGCCACCCAGCGGCGTTCGTCGCCGACGAGGGAATCGAGGATCGACGTCCAGCCTCGCGGACCCTCGATGAGCAGCATCACCATGATGGTCAGGATGGTGATCGTCGCCGCGAGGACGAAGGCCGCCCTGGTGACGGCGCTGACGATGGTCTGCTGGTTGCCGAGGAGGACATTCGCCACCTGGCCCGGCGTCACGGACTTAAGGCGCTCGATGACGTGGACCCTGACTTCGAGGAAGTGCAGCTCGCCGCCGCTGCCGAACAGTGAGTCGACGAGGCGGGGAAGCGCGCGGATGAAGTCGTCAGACTGTCCTACCACCGGCCAGGCGATGGCTACGATCGCCGCGGCGAGTACGGCGACGGTCGCGAACGAGACCACCAGCGAGGCGAGGATGCGGTTCCAGCGGTGCCGCACCAGCCACCCGAC
>JBBQFA010000377.1:0-2216 GCA_038321515.1 Thermoleophilia bacterium
GCGGTAGTCGACGCCTTCGACCACGCCGCGGCGCCCGCGCACGGCCGCCGCCGCCGGGAGCGCGGTATTGTCGAGGGGTTCGCTGAGCCGGAGCGCCGTGCCCTTGCGGAAGCGCAGCTCGTTCAGGAAGAGGACGCGATCGCCGCGGCGCTCGACGAGGAGGGTCTCGCCGGAGCTGTTGGGCAGCGGCCAGCTCTGGACTAAGGGGTAGAGGAAGCGCCCGGGGTCCATGTGCAGGATCACGACGCCGGCGCGCCGCCGTTGCGGCCCGATCGCCAGCAGCGGCGCCGCCGTCTCAAGCCGTATGTGACCGTCTGGGCCGAGGTAGAGATCCGATGTCTGCACCTGTCCCGTGAGCAACGCTTCGTCGGCGAGCTGCCGGGCTCGCGCCCCGATGGGGTGATCCGTCGTGATCGGCGCGCGGACGAGGACGGAGCCGGCCGCAGACAGGAGGACGACGTCGACGTAGGCGTACTCCCGCTGGACCGCCGCCAGGTGGCTCTGGACCGTGGTCCACGTCGTCGTGCCCGCCGTGCCGTCCGCGAGTCGCGCGGCGGCGCCGGCGAGCAGATGGTCGCTGCTGATGACCCGGGCGTCGCCCCGACGCTCGTCCAGCCAGCCCGTGATCTGGTCGGACTTCAGCTCGGCGACGGCCGCCAGCGTGCTCTCGGCCTGGCTGCGGATGGCTCTCGCCTGCTGCAGCCACACCCAGTAGCCCGCCGCGGCGATGAGCGCGGCGACCACGATGAACCCGGCGATGAGCAGCCAGGGCGTCCGCCTCTGTGGCTCTGTGGCGTCGCCCGGCGGCGGTTGCGACGTGCGTGAGTTCCCCATGCCCCCTCGCCTGTTAGTTGCCCGCGGTGGCACACTACCCTGCTGCCCTGCTTTGGCTAACGTCTGGCCGCTCCGGCCGGGGGCCGCGGGCGCTCCGGGCCATCCCGGTCAGGCGATCGCCCCTCGCGCGATCGCCTCGCAGGGTATATACGTAGTACTGGAGCCATGCGGCCGGGTACGGTCGCGTCGCCGTCGGGTCACTCGGTCAGGGGGACTGGCCATGCACACCATCGTCGACAGGCAAGAGCTCACGAAGCGCGATCTCATCAGCCTCACCCTCGAGGCTCCCCAGATGGCGCGCAAGATCCGCCCCGGGCAGTTCGTCGTCCTGCGCGTCAACGAGACCGGGGAGCGGGTGCCGCTCACCGTCGCCTATCGCGACGCGGCCAACGGCACGGTGACGATCATCTTCCAGGTGGTGGGCAAGAGCACCGCGATGCTCGCTTCACTGGGCGTCGGTGACGCCATCAAGGATCTCTGCGGGCCGCTCGGCGCCGCCGTCGAGTTCGAGAAGATCGGCACGGTGGTCGGTATCGGCGGCGGGTCCGGCATCGCGGTACTGCACCACCTGCTCACCGGCCACCGCGAGGCCGGCAACCACATCATCGGCGTCGTCGGGGCGCGCCAGAAGGACCTCCTGATCCTGGAGGACGAGATGCGCGCGCTCTGCGACGAGCTCATCGTCACCACCGACGACGGCAGCTACGGCGTGCACGGCCGGGTCACCGACGCGCTCAAGACGCTCGTGGAGCGTCATGAGCGCATCGAGCGCGTCATCGCCGTCGGACCGCTGGTGATGATGCGCTCCGTCACCGAGATGACGCGTATCTATGGGCTGCCGACCGAGGTCAGCCTCAACCCCATCATGGTGGATGGCACCGGCATGTGCGGCGGCTGCCGCTGCACGGTCGGCGGCGAGACGAAGTTCGCCTGCGTCGACGGCCCTCACTTCGACGCCGCCAAGGTCGACTTCGACGAGCTCATTCAGCGCAACCAGATGTACGGCCGCGACGAGCGCATCTCGCTGCTCACGTCGATCAAGGCGCATTGAGGAGGCCACGGTGACGACGACCGACCTCGAGCTCGCCACCCTCGCCCAGCAGGGCGACTTGGCGAGCTTCTGCCCGCGCTGTCACAAGGCGCTCAACGTCTACGACGAGAAGACGAAGCGCGTCTGGGTCGGTCTCGATGTGCAGGTCGGCGCCGAGTCGTGCGACCTCCTCGTCAACCCTCGCCTCGACGAGTTCGAGCGCGTCTGCTCGACCTGCTGGACCGGCGCGTCCGTGGCCAGCGACGTGCGCTGCCCGTACTGCGGCGCTTCGCTCGTCGACCGTGAGAGCCTCTGCGATTTCTGCGAGTCGCCGGTGTTCACGGTCGACGTC
>JBBQFA010000378.1:0-2203 GCA_038321515.1 Thermoleophilia bacterium
ACTGGTCGACATCCTCAAGCTCGACGGCTTGTAGGTCGGCATAGGAGACCCCCTCGGGATGGCCTCCTCACACGCGCTCGCCTCGGGCATGGGCGGGATGCGGACTGCCGGAGATCTGGTGGCCCGCATGCAGATGACCCGAGGAATGCGCCTTCCGCAGGCCAAGCAGTACGTCGCCGACAAGCTCGGCTGCTCGGTGCTCGACCTCAGCGACACGGTCGCGATGCACGACATCCGCCGCGACCTCGGCCTCGGCCGTATCCAGGTGCAGGACCTGACCTACGCCGACCAGCCGGGGGCGATGGAGGCGAAGTTCCACATCGCCGACGTGCTCGGCATCCCGATCAACTCGGTCGAGTGCTTCAAGCGGCACGCCGGTCTGACGCCCTGATGGCTTCCCAGCTCGACCTCAGCCACCGCCAGCCGTTGCTGCCGCTCGGCTCAGACTTCAAGGTGACCTTCTACGACTCCGCGCGCCTGGACCGCTATCGCTACGCAGTGCTGCAGGTGCTCGAGCGGACCGGCGTGCGCTTCGGCTCGGACAAGGCGCTGGCGATCCTCGAAGAGCACGGCGCCACGGTCGACCGCGCGTCCGGGGTCGTGCGCTTCGCGCCCGACCTCGTGGCGCGCGCGCTCGCCGACGCCCCGCGCGACTTCTGGCTGGGCTCGCGCAACGGCACCCTCGACCTCGACCTCGCCGGCGGCGACACCTTCAACACCACCAACGGCTGCGGCACCGAGGTGATCGACTGGCGCAGCGGCGTGCGCCGGCAGCCGACCAAGGGCGATCTCGCGGCGATCACGCGCATGGTCGACTACCTCGGCTCGGTGCAGTTCTGGTGGCCCACCGTGGCCGCCGCCGACTGCGGCGACACGCACACGCTGCACGAGCTCGACGCCGCCTGGAACAACACCGCCAAGCACCTGCAGGGCATGGTCCAGGGCGAGCGCGAAGCCCGCTACGCCGTGGAGATGGCGACGGTGATCGCCGGAGGGGCGGAACAGCTCCGCCGCCGCCCCCCGATGAGCAACCTCATCGGCACCGTGCAGCCGCTGGTCAACGACAAGGACGGCATCGAGGCCGCGCTCGTGTTCGCCGCGGCCGGCATCCCCGTCTGCTTCGTCACCATGCCGACCTACGGCACGACCGCGCCGGCGACCAAGGCCGGCGCCTACGTGATGGGCTTCGCCGAGCTGATCAGCGCCACGGTGCTGGTGCAGCTGGCGCATCCCGGCGCGCCGGTGATCCTCTTCCCCCTGCCGGTGCACGCCGACCCGCGCACGGCCGCGCTGGTCACAGCACCGCTCAACCACCGCGGCCTCTTCCTGCCGAGCGAGCTCGCGCACCACTTCGGTCTGCCGGCGATGACCGGCTACGCCGGCACCGACGACGACCTGCCCGGCACCTGGCTGGCGGCGGCCGAGACGGCGCACACGGTTATGCTCGCCGGCATCGTGGGCTCCGAGCTCATGACCACCATCGGGCTGACCAACCGCTACCAGCTGTTCACGCCCGAGCACATGATGCTCGACGACGACCTGTATCGCCGCGCCGCGAACGCGTTTCGCGACCTCGAGCACAGTGAAGAGACCTTGGCGCTCGACGTGATCGACGCCGTCGGCCCCGGCGGCCACTTTCTCGGCCAGGCGCACACGCGGCGGCACATGAAGGAGACGGTCGAGCGCTCCATCGGGCAGGAGATCTGCGCCGACGGCATGCACCTGCGCGACGCGCTCGAGGTTGCGCGCGAGCGCGGGCTCGACATCCTGGAGCACTATGAGCCGGAGCCGCTCGACGAAGAGAAAGCGGCGGAGCTCACGCGCATCCTGGCTGCCGCCGACGCGGAGCTGCGCGCGTAGGCCTGCGCGTGCAGAGCAGGCGGCGGGTCAGCCCTGTTCGCCGCCGCCCGACTCGACGTAGCCAAGCACCAGACGCCGCCACAGATCGAACGCCGGGCCAACGTCAAGTCCGGGGTCGGCCAGAACCTGCAACGCGACGCCGTCGGCGATGGCGACCGTGAGCAGCGCCATCGGTGCGATGTGGGCGGCCGGCACCTTGTCTCCGGGCTCCTTGAGCGCCCAGGCGTCGAGGCGCCGGTACCACTCGAAGAGATCGCGCAGGTGCGACTGCAGCCCCTCGTCGCGCAGGATGTGCGGGATCACCTCGTAGAACATGCGATACGCGTCGCGGTCCTGCGCGTAG
>JBBQFA010000379.1:0-2185 GCA_038321515.1 Thermoleophilia bacterium
GTTTTGCGCGACGGCGGCTCTGACTTTGGACACGCACGAAACGGCATTGTACAATCCGCTGGCGTCGGATGGGATGACCATCGTCGCTGGACAAGGGGTTCGCGGCGGTGACTGCGCTGCGGGCAACGCTCGATCAACGCGGCGGAGGGCATTCGTGAAGGTACTGGCCATCCTCATCATCCTCATGGCGCTCGTGATCGGCATCGTGCCACAGTTCACGAACTGCGAGGCCGGCAAGGCCGACTCCCCGTCCCCCACTGCTGCGTCGTCAGGCATGGCGAGCGCCGCGCCGATAGCGAGCCCGGCCCCGGCCACAGCGCCGTACAGGATGATGAAGTGCTACTGGTCGGCGCACGCCGAGATCGTCTTGGCAGTGCCGCTCGTCGCGATCGGCGTGCTGCTCTTCTTCGCGCGGCGCAAAGAGACGACCCGGGCGCTCGGCATCCTCACCACTATCCTCGGCGTTCTGACGATCCTGATCCCCACGAGCATCGTCGGCACGTGCCTGAACGACAAGATGGTCTGCAACACGGAGATGAAGCCGGTGCTGCTGATCAGCGGCGGCATCGTCGTGGCTCTGGGCGTGGCCGCGCTCGTCGTCGGCGATATGAACGAGCGCCACGGTGACGGCGGCCAGGTGCTCGGATGAGGCACTCGCTCTGAGGCTCCGCAGCCTGCTGAGACTGGCCCTCACCGGCATCTCCAGTAGCTCGCTGCGCAGCTGGCTCGTCGCCGGTTGCGCGCTGCTCGTCGCCGGCATGGTCCTCTCCACGGTCATCCTCTAGCGGGGGGGAGAGGACAGCCTGCGCCTGGCCAGAGAGCGTCTGGGCGCCGACGTCGCCGTCGCCTCGCCGCAGCTCTACCTCACCACCATGGCGAACTCCTCGTGCTGCTCGGTGTCGCTGATGTTCATGTTCGCCTACGACCCGGCCACCGACTTCACGACCGAGCCGTGGCTCAAGGACAGCCTCGGCCGTGACCTCACCACCGGCCAGGCGGTCGGCGGCCGCGACGTCTTCGTCCCCGAGGGCCAGCAGAAGATCAAGCTCTACGGCTACGACTTCGAGCTCGTCGGCAACCTCGACTCGACCGGCACCCATCTCGACCAGACGCTGCTCATGACGTTCGATACCGCCTACGACATGGAGCGGGTGTCCTGAACCGAGACCAAGGCCGTGCCCTCGCCGGAGATGTTCGGCTCCTACGGAGCCGCGTCCCCCGGCGCTCTGCGCACCATGGTCGTCGTCATCGTGCTCGCCGACGAGCCCAGCAGCGACCTGGACGAGGACACCGAGCAGGAGATCATGGCGCTCTTCAGCCGGATCCACGCCGAGGAGGCGCTCACCATAGTCATGGTGACCCACGCCCGGTCGCTCGTGAGCTTCGGCACGCGGCACGTGGAGATGAGCGAAGGCACCGTGCGCGAGGACGACGCTCACGCGCGCACGCCCGGCGCCTCCTGAGTCCGGCGCGGGCCGCGCAGGCTGGGCCGCGTAGGCCGGGCCGCGCGCCGCGGGCAGCACGACGCCCGGCCGGTCAGGCGGTCGCGCCTCCGGCGGGTATCGCGCTTCCGGCAGGTGCCGCGTCTCCGGCGCAGAGTCGCACGCGCGCGGTGAGCCGCCCGGCTGCCACGGCGAGCGGCTCCTCTTCGCGCACGAGGGCGCCGACGTCGAGCACGTTCACGGCTTCGCGGTGGGCGCCGACCCAGGCGTGCACGAGCAGCATCTCGTCGATCGCCGCCGCAGGCAGAGGAGGACGCGGTGGCTCGGCCGCGGCGAGCTCGGCGAGTAGGCCGCGCGCAGCAGGCTCGCCGAACGCTCCGCGGCCGACCTCGCGCTCGACGACGACGCGCCCGCCGCGTACGCCCCAAAGGGCGACCCAGCCGCGGCGCTTGGCCGGATAGACGAGCACCGCGTCGGTACGTTGTGCGGCGCGCAGACGGCGCACGCCGCGCAGCGCCCGGTCCAGAGCCTCACGCTGGTTCTGCAGGCGTGCCGCCTGCTCGAACGCCAGCGCCTTGACCATTGTCGCCTGGCGCTCCTGCAGGCGCCGGTCGAGCTCACCGGCCTGCCCTTCGAGCACGCACCGCACCTCGGCGACGACGGCCGCGTACTCGCCGTTGAGAGGCCTGCCGCATGGCGAGAGGCAGGCGCCCGTGCCGGCGCGCTGGCAGGCGTGGTCACGG
>JBBQFA010000380.1:0-2175 GCA_038321515.1 Thermoleophilia bacterium
AAAGCGCTCGATGCGACCCTCGTCGTTGACGACGACGACGCCGAACTCGAGCGGGTTCTCGACGCGCTTGAGTGCAATGGTGACCAGCGCCTCGCGCTCCTTGTGAAAGGCGACGATCTCGCCGAGGTCGAAGTCGGTGAGCGCGTCGCCGCTGATGACGATGAAGGCGTCGTCGCGCAGGGCCTCCTCGGCGAGCTTGACGCTGCCGGCAGTGCCCGCCGGGGCCTGCTCCACTGAGTAACTCATGTTCACGCCGAGGGACGAGCCGTCGCCAAAGTAGTCGCGGATGACCTTGGGGAGGAACATGAGGGTGACGACCGTCTCGTCGATGCCGTGCTCTTTGAGCAACTCGACGATGTACTCCATGCAGGGCTTGCCGCAGAGCGACACCATCGGCTTCGGCTGGTTGCTCGTGAGGGGGCGCAGGCGGGTGCCTTCGCCGCCGGCCATCACAACTGCGCGCACGGGCCTCACCTTCGCTTTCGCTCGAGGGTCCGGAGGATGTGTGCGACTAGCTTACCAGAGGGGCGCGGACTCCTCAGGCGGCTGCGCCGCCTCTCCCCCGCGCTGCTCTCACCCACACGATCGCCCGGTAGCCGTAGAGCAACCCGCTGGCGACGTACAGGGTGGCGCCGACGGCGAAGAACGACCAGCCGACGAGGCGCAGGTCGATGATGAACCACTGGATGGCGCAGATGAGGATCAGGTTGCTGGCCTTGCCCCAGCGGCTGATCTGCGGTCCCTCGCTCGTGTACCTGCGCGTCGGTATGGCGAGCAGCAGGATGATGCCGTCGCGGACCAGCAGCGGCAGCACCGCCCACCAGGGAAGCGTGTGGAAGTACCAGAGCATCGCCACGAGCGTGAAGAAGAACAGGCGGTCGACTATGGGGTCGACCCAGCGGCCGAACTCGCTCTGCACGTTGTACTTGCGCGCGATGAGCCCGTCGGCGACGTCGCTGAGCGCCGCGAAGAGGACGATCCAGGCGGTCGTCCACGCGGCTCCAGGCTGGTACAGCGCGTACGTCCAGACGACGAACGGCAGCGCCAGGAGGCGCGCCACCGTGAGGATATTGGGGACGTGTCGCATGAGGCGCTGCATGCCGGCGAGTGTAGCAGCACCACGGCGGATGCGTTGCCCCGCCGCCCGCCTCTGCCTCGCTCCGCCGTGTGCTAAAATGCCGCCTGTACGGTCGGCGTGTGGCGCAGCCTGGTTAGCGCACTAGTCTGGGGGACTAGGGGTCGCCAGTTCAAATCTGGCCACGCCGACCAGTTACTTTACCCCCGCAGGAGTGAGCCCTCGTTTCACCCGCAGTCGGCCGCCGCTCGCGACACTGTCACAGGCGGACTGGAGACTCACGATGCCGGACCGAATCACGATGACGCGGCTGTTGCTCATTCTCTACGCGATGGGCAGCGTGGTTGTCGCCATGCGTCTCCTGTTCGCCATCGGAGCTGTCGGACAGCTGGCGAACACCACGTCAGGGAAGGTCCTCGTCGCGGCACTCCTCGCGCTGGCCTTCGGGGCGGCGGTCGCGGCCCGCGATCCTTGGCGCGGGCGGCTCATGATCCAGGTCGTGATGGCGTTCACCACGCTCTCGGCTCTGGCCATCGCCTATCGACTCGGCTTCGAGCACTATGGTCAGGACCCCGCGTGGCTCCTGCTCCCGTTCGCCGTCGCAGTGCCGCTGCTTCTCGGACTCTTCTACCCTCGCCGCCCCGGTGACTGAACTCCGGCGTCCACGGACGACGAGGGCGAAGGGCTCCCCGTACGCGCGACGACCGGCTCTGGGCCGGTCGTCGTACTTCCCGTGTCAGCGGGGGCTACGCGTTCAAAAACCTACTGCGGCGGTCTCGGCGGCGCCGACGCCGTCGGCCGTCGTCTGGCCATTGCCGCCGTTGCCATTGCGCGGGTGCCGCAGAGACTCGACGATGTCCTCGGGTACGGGCTGATGGCGCAGCAGGATCCCGTAGAGCGTGTCGGCTAGTGCCGGCGCCCCGTCGAGCACGCCGGTCACTTGTCTCAGACGATATTCGAGGAAGAAGTCGGGCTCCACACACAGCGCCTCGGCGATGACGGCGACAACGGCGTCGGCCGGCACCGGGCGCGTGCCCTTGGTGAGATGGTTGAGATAGCCGGCCGACAGCTTCGTCTTGTAGGCCAGCTGGCGGTAGCTC
>JBBQFA010000381.1:0-2157 GCA_038321515.1 Thermoleophilia bacterium
GGCAAAGCGGTGACCATCAGCGAGGGCACCGACATCACCGTCATCGCCTGCGGCGTCGCCGTGTACCACGCCGCCGAGGCGGCCAAGCTGCTCAAGGACCAGGACGGCATCAGCGTCCGTGTTCTCGACCTGCACACCATCAAGCCGATCGACGAAGCGGCGATCCTCGAGGCGGTCAACGAGACACGCCGTATCCTCGTCGTGGAGGAGCACAACGTGATCGGGGGCCTCGGCAGCGCCGTCGCCGACGTGATCGCCGCCAGCGGCAAGGGCTGCGCCTTCGCCAAAGCGGGCCTGCCCGACTGCTACAGCGAGGTCGGCTACCCCGAGGACCTCTACGCCCACTACCGCATCGACGGCGACGGCATCGTCGGCCAGGTGCGCGAGCTGCTGCACCGCGAGTTCGAGGCCGACGAAGATTGGGAGGACGAGTTCTGATGGCCGCTCCGCCTCGCAACGAGCTGCCTCAGGCGAGCACCCGCGAGTTCCTGCGCACGCGCCTGTTCCTGCGTGCCGCGCTGCCCACCGTGAGTGTGCTGCTCGAGGACGACCCGGCGACCGCGAAGCGCTTCAAGGGCGTCAACGCCGTCGTCCAGTTCGTGGCGAAGAACCAGCCGCGCGCCGTGGGCGCGTACCTCTGGTTCGAGAACGGGGCCGTGCGCGTCGAGCAGGGCTTCTGGGACGCGGGCCACCTCGGCCGCGAGCCCGACATCACGTTCACGTTCGCGTCGCTGGCGAAGCTGAGCGACTTCTTCGCCGGCAAGACCGTTCTGCCCAGCATCCGTGGGCTCACCAAGCCGGCGCTTTTGGCCAAGGTCGTCCAGCTGCTGCTGGCGCTCAAGTTGATGCTGCCGAGCGCCCAGCCCACGGATCCTGCCAAGCGGCGCCTCAAGCTCAAGCTCACCGTCTATATGATCACGACAGCTCTGAGCCAGTACAACAAGGGCGGCGACCCCGAGATGCAGCGCTGGACGGCCAAGCAGCCCGACCGCATCTACCAGTTCTCGGTCGAGCCCGAAGGCATCGCCGCCTACCTGCGCGTGCGTGGCGGGCAGACCAAGGCGGGGCGGGGCATCTACGAGCGCCGCCGGCCCTTCGTCCACATGCGCTTCAACGGCGTCGACGGAGCCCTCGCCGTGATGAACAAAGAGGTCGACTTCGTCGATGGTGTCGGCAAAGGCTACGTGCGCATCGACGGCTCGCCCGAGTACGGAGCCAACCTCAACGACTTCATGATGCGCGTGCAGAGCCTGCTGACGGGCTGACCCGCGCTCGGTCGGGCCCGGCGGCCGCCGTCGACGCCGCCCCGGCCGACGCCGCCCCCGCCGACGCCGCCCCCGCCGACGCCGCCCTCGCCTGCTGGCCTCCGCTCGCCGTCAGATTCGCACGCGCCCCGCCGCCCCGGCCGCCGCCCCGGAGTTCCTCTGCGGCGACTCGCTCATCATGGGTTCGAGCCCATAACCCGCGAGTGTCCGTGCAGTACACGCCCCGGAGCGGTCGAGTCAGGTGCGGCGTCTGCGCGCAGCGCGGGTCACGCCTGTCGCGCCCGGTAGAACCCCAGCACGATGAGTCCCAGCGCGATGATGAAGAGGATCACCGAGAGCGTCATGACGAAGTTGGCGATCTGGTCGGTCGCGCCGAGCCAGCCGAGCTGACCGAGCATATTGTGCCAGTCGTGGCCGGCGCCGGAGCCGTCGTCGCCGAACAGCGGCAGTACCATCACCTGCGCGTCGGCGATGTACACCGAGACATTGTGCAGGTTCTCGGCCGCCCAGGCGATCATGAGGATCGCCGCGAACTGGTCTCGCCGCCACCAGAAGTAGGCGCCGAGTCCGAGCGGCGCCGCCACCTGCAGGGCCGAGCCGGCGAACGAGCACAGCAGTGGCGGAGCCCAGCTCGTGAGCAGGTGCCCGAACTCGTGCACGCCGAGGTCGAAGGCCGAGAGGATGGGGATCCAGCCGCCGAGATCGTAGGTGGCCCAGGCCAGCAGGACGGTCACGACCGCGGCGACGATCCACTGGATCGTGGTGCGCCAGAGCGTCGGCGTCCCGGTCGCGGGCGGACGCCGCGCCAGGAGCAGCCGCGCGCGGGAGGCTCGGGCGCTCGCGCCCGCGCCGCTTCGCGCGGCCGTGCCGGCCGTGCCCATCTCGTCCAGTG
>JBBQFA010000382.1:0-2147 GCA_038321515.1 Thermoleophilia bacterium
ACCAGCACGCCCGGTCGCCGCTCCTTGAGTACCCGGCCGACGCCCGTGAGCGTGCCGCCGGTGCCGACGCCGGCGACGAAGGCGTCGACCTCACCGTCCGTGTCCGCCCAGATCTCCTCGGCCGTGGTCAGGCCGTGCACCTCGGGGTTGGCCGGGTTCTCGAACTGCTGTGGCACGAAGGCGTCGTCGCTCTGCGCCGCGAGCTCCACGGCGCGGTTCACGGCACCGCTCATGCCCTCGGAGCCGGGGGTGAGGACGAGGCACGCGCCATAGGCTTTCAGCAGGGCGCGCCGCTCCACGCTCATCGTGTCCGGCATCGTCAGGACCAGGTCGTAGCCGCGCGCCGCCGCCGCCATGGCCAGCGCGACGCCGGTGTTGCCGCTGGTCGGCTCGATGAGCGTCGTGCGCCCGGGGGCGATGAGGCCGTCGCGCTCCGCCGCCTCGATCATCGCCAGCCCGATGCGGTCCTTGACGCTGCCGCCGGGGTTGAGCGACTCGAGCTTGCCCAGCACCTCGGCGCCGGTCTCGTCGGAGATGCGGTTGAGCCGCACCAGAGGCGTGCGCCCGATGAGCTCGGTGATACTCCCTGCCCTCTTCATGCGGTCTCCTTAGATCTGATACATGGGCGCCACGGCGCGCTGCGCGTCTTCGCGGCGCAGCAGGTCGCCGATGGTCGTGCCGCCGAGGACCTGCTCGAGCGCCTGCTGCGCCTCGATCCACACCGAGGAGGCGCCGCAGCCGTCGACCTGGTCGCAGCGGCCCTGGGTGCATTCGGCGGGCGACGGCACGCCGTCGAGCGCCGCCACGACCTCGAGGACGGTGATCTCATCGGCGGAACGAGCCAGCGCGTAGCCGCCCGAGGCGCCGCGACGGCTGCGCACGATCCCGGCGCGGCGCAGCGAGGCGAAGACCTGCTCGAGAAACTGGAGCGGCATGCCCCGCCGTTCGGCGATGTCACCGAGGCGCACCGGCTTGCCCGACTGCGACTGCTCGATGCGGGCCAGCTCGGTGAGAGCCCGCACCGCGTACCTGCTCTTCATGGAGATGTTCACGAATCTGGGGCTCCTCGGTCCGAGCGATTATCGATAATTCCGGTCAAGATTACGGACCGGAGGCGCGGCCTGTCAATCCCGCCACGCTCCGCTACAGACGAAACCTCCGGACCACGAGCGCGACGGCCGCGGTCAGCAACAGCGTCACCAGCGCCGCCCAGGCGATGCGATACACGACGACCCACACGATGCTCGCCCCCAGGGCGATGAAGATCAGAGAGTCCTCGACGACCGCGTGCACCATGCTGAGAAAGACGCTCATGATGAAGACCTGACGACGGCCGAGGTCGTGCCGGCGCACGTCGCGCACGATCATCCCGCCGCCGTAGGCGAGGCCGAAGAGGAACCCGATGAGCGTCGGCGCCGCCGACTGCTCGTCGAGGCCGACGTGACGCACGAGGCGCGCCCACGCGCGCACGACGGCGCGAAAGGCGCGCGTGCCCTCGAAGACCTCGAGCGCGATCATGATCGGCACCACGATGAGGAACACGCGCAGCAACAAACCCGCGGATCCGGTGACGAAGGTGCGCAGAAGGTCGGCCATCGTCAGAAGAGCCCCATGAGCAGGTTGGCGGCGGCGGCGGCGGCCAGCCCGGCAACCACCCGCAGGGCGCCGAAGGCGAAGCCGTTCATGCCGGCCTTGTGCAGTACGGCGCCCTCGACGACGAGGTTGTGGCCGATGAGGATCGCTATGGCGAGCACGGTGATCTGGCGCGGATCGAGGTCGAGAGCCTGCATCGACCCGACGGCCGCGTAGATGTTGAGGAGGTAGCCGACGACCAAGGGGACGGCGGCGTCCCCCGGCAGGCCGAGGGCCTGCATGAGCGGCCGCGCGGCGTTTGCCAGCCAGCCGATGACGCCGAGGTAGCCGAGCACGAGCGTGATGCCGTAGGCGGGGATCATCGCCTTGGTGAGGACCCAGAACGTCTGCAGACCGGCGATCACGCCGAGGCGCAGGTCGCGCCGCAGAGCAGCGCCGAAGCCCTGCGGCGGCGGCGGGAGCGGCGCTCCCGGGATGATGTCGTCCTGATCGGTCATGCGCGGGGATTCTCGCACGGCAGCGGCGGCGCGTCACCGCGGGCGCGCCGCGCGGCA
>JBBQFA010000383.1:0-2136 GCA_038321515.1 Thermoleophilia bacterium
CAGGTGAAAGAGGTCGGCGAAGTCCTCGTCGCGGAGGCGGACCCCACGCTCGATGTGCAGGTATGGGACGCCGTACCTCGCGGCCAGCCGCCCGGCACGGCGTCGATATGCAGGCACGACGCCCGCCCAGTCGGGGCCGGCCGCCGACGCGTTCAGCGGCTGGTCGTACAGGACGACCGTGTAACCGCGCTCGCGCGCCAGCTTGAGGATCTCCTCGAGGACCACGAAGTTGTAGTCGGCGTACTTGCGGTAGAGCCTGACGTCGTTCTCGAGCACGTACAGCACGTTGCGGCGCTTGCCCAGCGGCAGATGCCCCTTCGCACCGACGGGGTAGTAGTGCGTCTCGTACGTCAGACGACGACCCCAGCTCGTGGCGCTCGCCGAGCGCTCGCGGAGGTAGGAGCCGAGGTAGTCGAACATCCCGGGGACGGCCCCGGACGCCGGTGCGTCTTTGCCGTACAGGCGGCGTGAGAGCGCCGCGAGGCGCGGACTGTGCAAGAGCAGCGGCTGGCCGGAGAGCAACTTGGCGTCACGCTCCGGGGTCCCCGTCAGCCGCATCGGAGCGAGCCCGATGGCCAGTACCGCCGGGCCGGGCGGCAGATTATCGATGAGCGCCAGCGACATGGCCATACTCTCCTGATGAGCGGCCAGGCTCACGACCTGCAGGGGCTGCCCGGAGTCTCGCGCGACGGCCGAGGCCAGCGAGGCCTCGCTCACGATGCACTCCATCGTGCCCGAGCCACCGAAGAGGTAGATCGTGCGCGTCGTGGGTGGATTCTCGCGCAACTGCGCGACTCGATAGGACACATGCACGTAGTCGTCGTGACTGATGCGCAGGAGGCGGCCTTCGTCGACCGCGGTGAGGCCACCGCCGAGCAGCACGCCCTGAAAGGCGAACAGCGCGCCCAGCGTCAGAGCCGCGGCGGCGACCAGGACCAGCGGGTTCCGCTGGCCGAATCCGCGGCCGAACCAGCGCCAGCGTCCGCCTCTGTTTGGTGCGCGTGGAGTCACGTGGTGTTTCTCACTCTCTCATCCCAGGGTCTCACAGCACGTGACCAGTGAGCCACGCGAGCGGCAGACGCACAACGTTGTAGAGGATCTTGAGCGACTGGTGGACGCTGGTCGTCGAGACAAAAGCGTAGCCCAGGGCGACGTAGAGGAACGTCGCCGGGTACCCGAGCCAGGCGATGAACTTCTCAAAGCCGGCGGCCGGCGGCAGACCGGCCTTCTTGCGCGCCTTGCGGCGCTTCTTCTTCCAGCGCTCAAAGCGCGAGACGACCACGAGGCCGGTGCCGTGATACAGACCCCACACCGCCCAGTTCAGGTCGACGTAGTGCCACAGGCCCATGGTCAGCATGCTGGCGTACAGGCCGAGCCACGGCTTGCGCGTCATGCCGAACACCGGGAAGAAGACGTTGTTGCGGCACCACATGCTGAGCGAGATGTGCCAGCTGCGCCAGAAGTCGCTGAGGTTCTTCTGCAAGAACGGCAGGTGGAAGTTCTCCATGATCCTGAAGCCGAACAGCGCCGAGAACCCGATCGCCAGGTCGGTGTAGGCCGAGAGGTCGAAGTAGGCGCGCGCGAACACGATGATGCAGTAGGCGAGCGGCCACCACGTCTGGACATCACCCGGGTTGAAGTCGGAGCGCCCGATGGTCGTCGTGATCTTGGCGAAGAAGATGGCGAAGACGAAGTCGACGACGAAGACCTTCTTGAAGTAGCCCAGAGCGATGCGCCGCAGGCCCGTGTAAAAGAGCTGTCGGTCGAAGTCGAAGCTGCGCTTCTCGTGAAAGCCCTGGTAGGTCTCGAGCGGACCCGCCGGGAAGGTCGGGATGAACATCATGAAGGCGGCGAGCCGCAGCAGCGAGTTCTCCTGGATCACGCCGCGCATGCAGTCGAACACGTACTGGAGCATACGGAACACGAAGTAGCTGATGCCGAGCGGCATGATCAGACGGGCGACGACCCAGTCGTCCCCGCCCCAGATCGCGATCACCCCGCGCTGGCCGTACTTGCCGATCCCCAGCGTCACGAGCGCGAGGATCACGGCGATAAGGACGACGCGACCGCCGCGCAGGCGCTCCTGGCGCTTCAGCTCGACGAGTTGGTGCGTCACGATCACCAGCCCGACCGCGA
>JBBQFA010000384.1:0-2111 GCA_038321515.1 Thermoleophilia bacterium
CGCGCCGACGAGCTCGCCGGTACGGGACGCGGCGCGGGCACCCCGGTCCACCCGAACGACCACGTCAACCTCGGACAGTCGAGCAACGACACCTTCCCGGCGGTGATGCACATCGCCGCCGCCGGGGAGCTCGAGGACGTAGTGATCCCGGCCATCGAGGAGTTGCGCGACACGCTCGCCGCCAAGGCCGACGCGTACAGCGACATCGTCATGGTCGGCCGCACCCACCTGCAGGACGCGACACCGCTCACGCTGGGCCAGGCCATCTCCGGCTGGGTCGCCCAGCTCGATCAAGCGCTGGCCACCGTGCGCGGCACGCTGCCCGGGCTCCACGAGCTGGCGCTCGGCGGCACCGCCGTCGGCACCGGGCTCAACACCGATCCGCGCTTTGCCGCCACCGCCGCCGGCCATATCAGCGAGCTCACCGGCAAGCCGTTCCATCCGGCGGCGAACTTCTTCGCCGCGCTCTCGGCGCACGACGCGATCGTCAACGCCAGCGCCGCGCTGCGCACCCTGGCCGGCGCGCTCATGAAGATCGCCAACGACGTGCGCTGGTACGCGTCCGGGCCGCGCGACGGCATCGGCGAACTCCGCATTCCCGAGAACGAACCCGGCTCGTCGATCATGCCCGGCAAGGTCAACCCCACGCAGGCCGAGGCGCTCACGCAGGTCGCGGTGCGCGTGTTCGGCAACGACGCCGCCGTCGCCTTCGCCGGCACGCAGGGCAACTTTCAGCTCAACGTGTACAAACCGGTGATGCTGCACGGCCTGCTCGAGTCGGCGCAGCTGCTGGCTGAAGCCGCGAGCGCCTTCGACAGGTTCTGTGCGCGCGGCCTCGAGCCCGACCTCGAGGTGATCCGCCGTCATCTGGACGGTTCGCTGATGCTGGTGACCGCACTCACGCCGCACATCGGCTACGAGAAGGCGACGCAGATCGCCCAGAAGGCTCACCATGAGGGGCTGACCCTCCGGGAGGCGGCGCTCGGTCTCGGCTACGTCACGGCCGAGCAGTTCGACGCCTGGGTGCGGCCCGAAGACATGACGCACCCCCTGGGCGAGTGAGCAAGCCGGCTCCACGCAGACGCCGGCAGACGGCACCGCCTGCCCGCAAGCGCCCGACGCAGGCAAAGCCTCGGAGCCGGCCGGCACGCCCTGCGCGCCGGCCCGGGCTCTCCTTCCTCGAGATGCTGCTGATAGCGCTCGCTATCGTCGCCGCCGCGCTGGTCGCCCTGATCGCCCTGATACTGGTGTTCGGCCTCTTCTGAGCGCGCGCCGTGGTCGAGCCGCGCACCGGCCGCCGCGCCAAGTCGCCTTCAGAGGTTGGTCAGGCTCTGCGGCTCGACCTCGTCGAGCGCGGCCTTGGCCGCGAGGGCGAGCTCACGCTCGTGCTCGCGGCCGACCGCGAAGACGCGGTACAGGTGAGCCTTGGCCGGCACGAACTCGAGGATCCCGCTGAGGAGCTGCTCCTCGATGCGATCGGTCGCGGGATCGTACACGGCGAGGCGCTTGGGGCCGACCAGCGGGTTGAGCGGTCGCGGGTCCTGAGAGGCGATATCGACGATGAACTCGATGCCCCGCGCCTGTGGCGGCAGATGCCGCACGATCGCGGCGTGGAACTCGGCGCGAGAGAGGTCGCGAGCGGCCGGCAGCGGTTGCTGTCGCTCGACGTGGTGCTCGTAGACCATGCTGTACTTGACGTGCCGGTGGATGATGCTCTGCCACTCCTCCGCGAGCGCGCGCTTGTGGCTCTGCAGCGGCTCGTCGAGCCACGACTCGACGGTGGTGAACAGCGACCACTCACTCAGCCGCCGGTAGGCACCGAGGTCGTCGAGTGGGCTCTGCGGCAGGATCAGCTCCATGGTCGGCCGAAAGATCTCGTGCAGGTGCAGGTCGATGGCGTGGCCGATGCGGTGAAAGTAGACGTTCTCGTACATGTAGAAGCGCGCGTTGAGAAAAGCGCGCAGAGAGCTCAGCGCGCGCTTGTGGAACGTGAGGCCGTCGGCGGTGCAGAAGGTGTAGTAGATGAGCCGGTCGACGTCGATGGGGCCGAGCCCGACGCCGCACATGGCGGCGTCGCGGCGAACGTAGTCGAGGTTGTCGACCGTGACCGC
>JBBQFA010000385.1:0-2101 GCA_038321515.1 Thermoleophilia bacterium
GTGCCGCCCATCCGGGGCGCCACCTGCCAGAGGCCGCCCATCCTGCCCATGTCACGGGTGTGGATGCGGTCCTGCAGGACGCCGACCATGATGAAGAGGGCGCCCGTGGACAGGGCGTGACAGACGAGCTGCAGGATCACGCCCTGCAAGGCGAGCGTGTTCCAGGCGAAGACGCCCATGAGCACGAAGCCCATGTGGCTCACGCTGGTGTAGGCGACGAGCCGCTTCATGTCGCTCTGGCCGTAGGCCATCAGCGCCCCGTAGATGATGCCGATCGCGGCCAAAATCAGGGCTGGCGTGCGGAAGCTGTGCACGGCATCCGGGAAGAGCGGCACCATGAAGCGCAGCATGCCGTAGGCGCCGACCTTGATGAGCACGCCGGCGAGGATCACCGAGCCGGCGGTCGGCGCCTCCGTGTGCGCGTCCGGCAACCAGGTGTGCAGTGGCCACACCGGGAGCTTGACGGCGAAGGCGGCGAAGAACCCGAGCATGAGCACAAAGGCCGTCCCCGACGACAGCTTCGTGCCGAGCAACTGCGTGAAGTCGAAGGTGTAAACGCCGGTGGCGCGTCCATGGATCCAGTAGAGCGCGATGATCGCGACCAGCATCAGCAGGCCGCTGACCTGCGTGAAGATGAAGAACTTGATCGCCGCGTATACGCGCCGCTCGTGGCCCCAGACGGCGATGATGAAGTACATCGGGATCAGCATCATCTCGAAGAAGAAGTAGAAGAGGAACAGGTCGAGCGAGAGGAACACGCCGGCCAGGCCCGCCGTGGTCCACAGGATCATGAAGTAGAACCCGCCGACGTGCTCCTGGGTGCCGCGCCACGAGGCGAGCACGGCGAGCAGGCCGAGCGCGAACGTGAGCAGCAGCATGATGAGCGTGAGGCCGTCGGCGGCGAGGAAGAAGCTGATGCCGAGGGGCTCGATCCAAGGGACCTTGAGGTGCGCGATCCAGGAGCCGGAGAGCAGCCCGGCGGCGCCGGGCCCGTTGGCGGCGAACGCGGCACGCAGGCCGCCGGCGTTCGCCGCCCACTGCCCGGCCAGCAGCGCCAGTGGCGCCGCGGTGCCGACGATCGCCGTCCAGCGGGCGAGCGCGGGGCGCGCGCGCCCGAGCATCCAGGCGACCGGCGCCGCCACGGCCGGGATCAAGATGTACCAGAGGAGGATCACGTCATCACCTCAGCACCACGACGGCGAGGATGAGGGCGATGCCGAAGCCCGCGACCGCGATGTACGTGCGCAGGCGGCCGGTCTGGCCGGCGCTGAGCGTGCGCCACGCCCAGAGGTTGACCCAGACGATGCCGCCCACGGCGGGCTCCACGAGGTCGCCGCGGGCGACACGGGCAAACCACTTCACCGGGAGCACGAAGACGCGCTCGTAGAGCCAGTCGAAGCCCCAGCCCGTCAGCCAGAACGCGGCGACGGCGCGAGGCTCGGGCAGAAGGGCGAAGCGCGCTGTCGCGGCCCGCGAGCGCATCCAGAGCAGGTAGGCGCAGCCGATGCCGGCCAGGACGACGGCGATGGTCATGAGGGCCGCGCCGACGCTCTCGGCGAAGGCGCTGCCGCTCAGCTCCGTCAGTGGCAGCGCCGTGCTCAGGAACGACTCGAGCGGGTGGTAGCCGCCCAGCCAGCCGGGCATCCAGATGAACCCGCCGACCACCGAGAGCCCGGCGAGCACGTACAGGGGCACCAGCTGGCGCCACCTCGGCTGCCGCGTGACCTCGGTGTGTGCCTCGCCGTAGAAGACGACGAACACGAGCCGGAAGGAGTACAGCGCGGTGAAAAAGGCGCCGACCAGGGCGCCCACGTAGAGCCATGCGCTTCCGTCGACCGAGCCGAGACTCGTGGCGATGATGAGGTCCTTGCTATAGAAGCCGTCGGTAACGAACGGCAGGGCGGCGAGCGCCGCGGCCCCGACGGTGAAGGTCCAGAACACGGCCGGCAGCTTGTGGCGTAGGCCGCCCATCTTGAAGATGTCGTGCTCGTCGGCCAGCGCCTCGATGATCACGCCGGCGCCGAGAAAGAGCAGCGCCTTGAAGAAGGCGTGGGTCATGAAGTGAAAGGCGGCCGCCTCCCAGCCGGACACGCCGAGCGCC
>JBBQFA010000386.1:0-2101 GCA_038321515.1 Thermoleophilia bacterium
AGAGGGTAGCCACGCCGCGACCCGGCGACGACGATGTAGCGGTCGTCGGGGCCCGTCGGCGAGGGATTCTCAAAGACCGACGGGCTGCTCTTGATGATGTCGTCGTATTTGTAGGCCCACACGACCTTGCCGGTGGTCGCGTCGATGCGGCGCAGCCGGTAGTCGTAGCCACTGGCGATCACATACGGCTTGCCGCCGTCGACGACGATGTTCGCCTGCCCCGTCCAGCCGCTGCCGGCCCACTTGCTCGGCGGGTCGGCGTCGAACTTGCCCGAGCTCCAGCCGCTGCCCAGCCGGACCTTCCAGAGCACGTCGAGCCGCTTGGGCGCCGGTCCCAGGCCGTAGAACCGGCGTCCGTAGTTGCCGAGAAAGGTGCCGACCTTGACACCGTCACCGGTGAGCGCCGGTATCGGCGGCGCTGGTATCGGCCCCGCGTCGGCTGCCGGCTGGGCGCCGCCGCCGCAGCCGCCACAGGCCGCCGCCCGCCAGACGATGAGCGCCAGGAGGGCGGCAACGAGGATGAGAAGGGCAACGCCGCGCCGGCGCCTCACCTGGCGCTGGCGCTCGGCGGAGCGACGGCGCGGGGGCCGCCCGTGATTCCCGGCCGTGGTCTCGATGCGGCAACGATACTACGCGCGGATGCCTGCCGTCTGCCAAGCAGGTAGGATGCGGGAGTCGGCCGGCGCGACCGTGCCGGCCGCTCGACGACACACGATGACCGCGGAGGGACCCATGGCGACCGACCTCGACCTGCTGCGCGAGCTCTGCGCTGCCCCGGCCCCCACCGGCTTTGAAGCGCCGGCCCAGGAGATCGTCCGCCGGCGCCTTGCCGCCCTCACCGAGCCCCAGGGCGATCCGCTCGGCAACGTCTGGGGCACGGTCGTCGCGAACGGCTCTCCGAACGTCGTCGTCACCGCGCACAACGACCAGATCGGCCTCATCGTCACCTACGTGGACGAGCACGGCTACGTGTCGTTCGACAAGATCGGCGGCGTCGACCCCCAGTTGCTCCCCGGCCGCAACCTGGTGATCCACACGGCCAAGGGCATGGTCAACGGCGTCGTCGGCCGCAAGCCGTCGCACAAGATGAGCAAAGAGGAGCGCGCCAAGGCTCCCGACCTCAGCGATCAGTGGCTCGACCTCGGCGCCGCGACGCGCGACGAGGCGCTCGCCCTGGTCCGCATCGGCGACCCGATCACCTTCCCGGCGCACTTCGTGCCGCTGGCCAACGCGCGCTATGCCTCGCCGGCCGTCGACAACCGTGCCGGCGTCTACGTCTGCCTGCGCGCTCTCGAGCACTACGCCGCCGCTCCAGCGGCCGCCGGGCTCACCGTGCTCACGACCGTGCACGAAGAGACCACCTTCATGGGCGCCAAGGCGATGGCGATGCGCTGGCAGCCAGACGTGATCATGGTCATCGACGTCGACTTCGCCAGCGACGACCCCGGTATGGACGCCAAAAAGCTCGGCGGCGAGGTCAAGCTCGGCGCCGGCCCGGTGATCCACCGCGGCGCCGGCAGCAACCATGCGCTCGTCGACCTCGCCCTCGAGGTCGCCGCCGCGGAGGGCATCCCCGTGCAGGTCAAGGCAATCCCGGGCAACACGTCCACCGACGCCGAGGAGTTCATGGCCGCCGGTCAAGCCGCGACGCTGTCGTTCAGCATCCCGGTGCGGAACATGCACTCGGCCTTCGAGGTCTTTCAGCCGGACGACGCCGAGGCGGGCGCCCTTCTGGCGGCCGCCGTCACGCGGCGTCTCGCCGACGGCTGGGACCGCGAGCGCCTGGTGCCGCGCGCGTAGAGGCGCGGAGGGGTCACGGGCCGACCGGCGCTCATTCGAGCGCCGGCTCCCCCGGCCCCGACCCCGGCCCTCCGACCAGCGGCCCACCGCTGGTCGTGCGCAGCGCGGCCGCGAGCAGGCGCGCCATCTCCGGCTGCCACTTGGCGCGGCCCGGGGCGAGCAGGTGAAAGAGGTCGGCGAAGTCCTCGTCGCGGAGGCGGACCCCACGCTCGATGTGCAGGTATGGGACGCCGTACCTCGCGGCCAGCCGCCCGGCACGGCGTCGATATGCAGGCACGACGCCCGCCCAGTCGGGGCCGGC
>JBBQFA010000387.1:0-2099 GCA_038321515.1 Thermoleophilia bacterium
AGCTCCTCGCCGCTCGCCAGATCGGCGACCATGGCCCCCTGGTAGCACACCACGGGACCCTCGTGAAGGCCAAGTCGAGCGGCGACCCTGCGCGCGCTGCGAAACATACGGCCGGTGGCGATGATGGTCGGGACGCCGGCCGCGGCCAGATGGGCGAGAGCGGCGGGAAGGTCTGGGGCGATGCTCAGGTCGGGACCGAGGAGGGTGCCGTCGAGGTCGGCGGCAACGAGATGCGCCGCGAACTCCGGCGGCGCGTGCAGGTCAGAACGCAACGGTGATCAGATCGCTTGTCGGGGGTACACTATGGACGTATCTCCGATACAGGCAGAAGCGCAGACCCCAGCACCCACGGGGCGGCTTCTCGCGAAGACCTGGTGATTCCCAGGTCTTCTTTTTTGTTCACGACCCGCCTCAACGCCGCGCGTGCAGCGCGGTGACGACGATGTCGAGGCGCACGAGCTCCATGCCGCCAAGCCGGCGCAAGTCGTCGCTCAGCGTCGCGAAGGCTCGCGCGCGAGCATCGGCAAGGTCACTCGCCGGCAGCGTGGCCTCGACGCGCGCCCGCCACCCCCCACGCGTCTTGCTCAGGCCGACGCTCGCGACACGGGCGCCGGGGAGCACGGCCTCGACGCGGCGCGCCAGCGCCCTCTCGAGGCCGGGCACGGACAGGCGTGCGCGGCAGCCGGTGCTCGCGAATTCGACGAGCTCCGGTCCACGGCGACGGTCACCCAGCTGGCGCACAGCCATGACGATGAGGACGACGGCGAGCGCAGCGGTGGCGCCGGCGGCCACGCCGGTGGTCGCCCACGACGGGTCTCCTGTGAGGCGCGCCCACCACGCCGCCGCCGGCCAGTTGACGGACCCGTCGGCGGCGAGGTACGCCTGGCGCACAAGCTCAGCTCCCGCCAGCACCATGCCGGCGATGCCGGCGACGACCGCGATGAACCGTGCCGCCGGCGTCACGGCAGGTGCCTCGCGAGCTGCGGCACCGTGAGCACCCGGATGCGGATGTCGAGGCGCTCGAGGTCACGCCCCGCCAACTGGACGACGGCAGTGCGCACAGCCTGGTCGACGGCCGCCTTCAGCGCGGCGACATCGGCGAGCGGCCGCGCCGACACCCGGGCGCGGGCACGCAGGGCCCCGCCACGCTTGAAAAGCTCGATCTCGGCCCGGACCACGTCGGCGTGACAGCCGGCAGCGGCTACGCCGGCCGGCCGCTCCAGATCGGCGGCGCACACCAGCACGCCGCCGTCGCCGGACGCGAGCCACAGCATGTCGTCGCCGTGACGCAGCACGAGCCACACCAGAACGGCGAGGGCGAGCAGCGCCGCGCCCAGCAGCCACGCCTGCGCGGCGTGGTCGCCGAACAGAGTCTGGTACGAGAACGGCGAAAACGTGCAGTCGAACGACGCCGCCGTGAGGCGCATCGCGAACAGCAGCGCGACGACACCACCGGCGAGCAGCAGGCAGAGCGTGGCGAGGCGTGTGGCGGTGCCCGCGGAGACGCCTGCGGGCCTCCGCGTCTCAGTCGCCGGAGCCAGCCTGCTCCTCCGGGAAGACGACGTCGGTGACCATGACGTTGACCGCGCGCACCGGCAGACCAGTGGTCGCCTCGACCTGCTCCGAGACGGCCTTGCGGCAAGCCTCGGCGATGGCCGGCACGCTGGCGCCGAAGACGATGCTCATCGTGATGTCGATGTCGACACTGCCCTCACGCAGGTCGACGGAGATGCCCGGCGTACCCTTGTCGCCGCGCAACCCTGCGAGCGCCCGAGCACTGGTGCCGCCGAGCGCGTTGATGCCGTCGATACCGCTGATCGCCTTGAAGGCGACCTTGGCCACGACGCTGTCGGAGATGGTGACACCGCCGGTACCAGCGGCCTCGGGCTTGGGGGCTTCGCTCATCGCATTCCTCCCGTCGTGGTTGGTCCGCGCTCCCGGCGCGTGACGGCCGCGGCGCTCCTGCGTCTACTGTACCTGTCGCGGGCCGCAGCGTGTCAAACCACCCCCAAGGCGCGGTCAGCTCACCCGCACTTGGAGTAGCCGCACAACCGGCACACGGCGCAGCCGCCCTCGTGCTCGATGGAGCTGCCGCAGTC
>JBBQFA010000388.1:0-2075 GCA_038321515.1 Thermoleophilia bacterium
GACCGAGAAGGGCGCCATGGTCGTGCCCAACATGAAGGTCGACGAGCTGCTGCGCAAGGACGGCCGGATCATCGGCATCCGCGCCGGCGGCGACGAGATCGGGGCTCAGGTCGTGATCGTCGCCGAGGGCGTGCTGCGGCTGCTGAGCAGTGAGGCGGGCCTGGCGGCCGAGCCGCAGGCGAAGCACCACGCGCTCGGCTACAAGGAGGTCATCGAGCTGCCCGCCGGCGTGATCGAGGACCGCTGGCACCTCAACCCCGGCGAGGGCGCCGCCCAGTTCTTCATGGGCGAGTGCACCAGGGGCATGATGGGCGGCGGCTTCCTCTACACGAACAAGGACAGCATCTCGCTGGGCATGGTCGTCGGCATGGAGGCGATGCGCGGCCGGCGCGACGGCACGGAGAGCTGGCAGCTCCTGGACGAGTTCAAGGAGCTGCCTCAGATCCGGCCGCTGGTCGCCGGCGGCACCGTGGCCGAGTACTCGGCGCACGCGATCCCCGAGGGCGGCATCAGCCAGGTGCCCAAGCTCGCCGGCGACGGCTATCTAGTCGCCGGCGACACCGCCGGACTGAGTCTCAACGCGCTCGTCACCGTGCGCGGCATGGATTTCGCCATCGCCAGCGGCTACTTCGCCGCCGAGGCGGTCAAGAAGGCGAAGGCGGCCGGAGACTTCACTGCCGCCGGCCTGGCCTCGTACGAAGCGTCGCTGCGCGAGAGCTTTGTGCTCAAGGACCTCGAGACGGCGCGGGCGATTCCGAACTTCATGGAGAATCCGCGCCTCTTCACGCACTACCCGAAGGCCGTCTCCGCGCTGCTCGAGAGCATCTACACGATCGACGAGCGGCCGCAGGCCGGCCTCTTCAAGAAGGCCTGGCGCGGTGCCAAGCGCGACTTCATGAACGTGGCGACCGTCAGGGACGCCTGGTCGATGCGGAAGATCTGAGAGGGGAGGAGCCATGCCGATGAAGATCGACGCCAAGCTCGGCCGCGACGTCTTCAAGCTCGACAAGGAGCCGCACATCGTCATCGACACCGAGATCTGCAAGACGGTGTGCACCGACGAGGCGTGCGTGTACGTGTGCCCTGCCGACCTGTACGAGAAGGACGACCAGGGCCGCATGACCGTCAACTGGGAGGGCTGCCTGGAGTGCGGCACCTGCCTGATCTGCTGCGACCCGCGCGCCCTCACGTGGAAGTACCCGAGCGGCCCGTTCGGCGTGCAGTACCGGATGAGCTGAGCGGGCGACCGCGACGAAAGGGGTGACGAAGTGGACATCGTCGTCTGCGTGAAGACCAACCCGGACCTGCAGATGGTCCGCGTCAAGAACCGCGAGGCGGTGACCGAGGCCGTGCCGTACAAGATCGGCGACCTCGAGAAGAACGCCCTGCAGGCCGCCGTCGACCTGCGCGCCGCCGCCGGCGGCAAGATCACGGCGCTCTGTCTGGCCGAGGGCAACCGCAAGGCCGCCGAGGACATCAAGGTCGCGCTGGCCATGGGCGCCGACGAGGCCGTCGTGATCGACGACCCGGCGCTCGCTGCGCCGGACCAGGCGGCTGTGGCCGCGGCTCTCGCGGCCGCCGTCAAGAAGCTCGGCGCCTGCGACCTGCTGCTCTTCGGCGAAGGCTCGACCGACAACTACACCGGCCAGGTCGGCGCGCGCGTCGCCGAGCTCCTCGGCTTGCCGCAGATCGGCTACGCGCGCAAGGTCGAGGCGGCGGCGGAAGGCGGCGCCGTGCGCTGCGAGCGCAGCATGGACGACATGATCGAGACGCTTGAGGCGCCGCTGCCGGCGGTCGTGACGGTGGTCAGCGAGATCAACGAGCCGACGATCCCCGGCCTGATGCAGATCATGAAGGCCAAGAACAAGCCGCTGCAGGTGTGGTCGTTGGCCGACCTGGGCCTGGATGCGGCGGCCCCGGTCCGCGAGATCGTGAGCAACCTGGCGGAGGAGCAGGACCGCAAGCACATCATCTTCGAGGGCACGGTGGCCGAGCAGGCCGACGCGTTCGTCAATGCCCTCATCAAAGAAGGCGTCCTGGGGAGGTAGTGATGACTGAACTGCTCGTCTACAGCG
>JBBQFA010000389.1:0-2062 GCA_038321515.1 Thermoleophilia bacterium
GGCAAGGGCGTGCTCATCTGCGGCGACAAAGAGGAGGCGCGCGCCGCCGTCGAGAGCTGCTTCGTCACGCGCGAGTTCGGCGCCGCCGGCGACGTGCTCATCACCGAGGAGTATTTGACCGGCTCCGAGGTCTCGCTGCTCGTGCTCTGCGACGGCACCGATGCCGTGCCGCTCGCGCCGGCGCAGGACTACAAACGCATCTTCGCCGGCGACCTGGGCCCGAACACCGGCGGCATGGGCAGCTACTGCCCCGTGCCCGGGTTCGAGCAGAAGGCCATCGACGCCGCCATGGAGCACGTGGTGGAGCCGGTCGTGGCGGCGCTCCGCAGGCGCGGCGTGACCTATCGCGGCGTGCTGTACGCCGGCCTGATCGTCACCGACTCCGGCGTCAAGGTGCTCGAGTTCAACTGCCGCTTCGGCGACCCCGAGACGCAAGCCGTGCTGCCGCGGCTGGGCTCCGACCTGCTCGAGCTCTGCGCGGCCGCGTCGGCCGGTGAGCTCGCCGGCGTCAAGGCCGTCTGGAAGCCTCAGGACTGCGTCACCGTGGTGATGGCCTCGGCCGGCTACCCGGCGAGCAGCCACAAGGGCGACGTCATCACCGGTCTCGAGGCGGCCGCCGCTCTCGACGACGTCACCGTCTACCACGCCGGTACGGCGCTGCAGGACGATCAGGTCATCACGGCCGGCGGCCGCGTGCTCGCGGTGAGCGCGCTCGGCAGCGGCTTCGGCGCCGCCCGCGAGCGCGCCTACGAGGGCGTCGCGAAGATCCGCTTCGACGGCCAGCAGACACGCCCCGACATCGCCGAGCGCGCCGTCAGGGCGCGTGCCGGCGAGCTCGATCTGTTCCCCGCCGGCTTCAGCGACCGGTGAGGGAGGGGACCTGACCAGGCGATCTGACATGCGCGTGCCATGGCGCTTGCTGTACCTGCCGCTGCTCGTTCTCGCTCTTGCCGCCGGCGTGCTGACGGCCTGCGGGGCAGACTCGGCATCATCCTCCGCAGACGGCGACAAGGCCCGGAGCCCCTTTGCCGGTAGCTGGGAGCCCGTCGACGCCTGGTTCGACATCCAATGGGACGCCGCCGGGCGCTCATACTCCGTCGTGGCTGGAGGGAGCGGCGGCGGCCTCGAGGTCGCTGAGGACGGCACCGGGCTCGCCGTGACGCTCGTGGGCAAGAGCGGGGTGCGCAGCGACGCGTTGCCGGCCACGGCCGAAGGAGAGACGCTGAGCTTCGCGATCCCGATCAGCGAGGAGACGCCGACCGACGTGACCCTCGTGTCCACCGGCGAAGGGACGGCGAGTCTCACCTTCGTCGGTCAGGACAACGTCTGGGACTTTCGGAAGACCGACGAGATCACGCTGACGGACTGAGGACGCGGCGCGGAGGCGCTGCGCCGCCGCGGCGCCACCAAAGGAGACGAGAAGTGAAGGACACCAGCACTGAGGTCGAGACCATCCTGCAGGGCATCGAGATGAACCCTGTGCTGATCGGCATCGTGATGGGCAGCGAGAGCGACCGCGAGGTCATGGAGAAGGCGGCGGCCGAGCTCGACGAGCGCAAGATCAAGTACGAGATCAACGTGCTCTCCGCGCACCGCGACCCCGACAAGGTGTCGCACTACGCGAGGACGGCGCAGAGCCGCGGCCTCAAGGTGCTCATCGGCGGCGCCGGCAAGGCGGCGGCCCTGCCCGGCGTGCTCGCCGCGTACACCGATCTCCCGGTCATCGGCGTGCCGATCAAGACCAGCGACCTCGGCGGGCTCGACTCGCTGCTCAGCATCGTGCAGATGCCGCCCGGCGTGCCTGTCGCCTGCGTCGCCATCAACGGCGCCCGCAACGCCGCGATCCTCGCGGCGAAGATCCTCGCCGTCTGAGCGCCGCCGAGCGCGGCGCCGTGCCCCGCGCGGACGCTCGCCGGTGTACCATAGTCGACTCACGGGGCGCGACTCCGGGTCGTCGCCGTCGCACGACACTACCGAAAGACCGCATGCCGAGGGACAATAGACCGCCCAGCCCCAGGACGATCTCGGGCTTCGTCTACATCGCGGTGCTCGTCATCGCAGT
>JBBQFA010000390.1:0-2047 GCA_038321515.1 Thermoleophilia bacterium
CGTCATGCCGGCCTCGAGCGCCCACTGCTCGTCGAGCATGAGCGAGTCGGCGCAGCCGCCGTAGCCGAAGGTCGGCAGGCCGTACCAGGCGGCGAGGTCCGCGGAGGCCTGCTGCGCCGCCATCGACTCCGGGGCGCAGTAGAGCACGTGTGCGGTGCGTGCGTTCATGGCGCCCTGGGTCACGCCATACACGTAGGGCGCGCCAGGCTTGGCCAGCTCCGAGATGACGAGCCCGCTGAGCATCTCGGCGTTGGTGAGCAGCAGACAGCCGGCGCGAGAGGCGGGCGCCGTGGCGCCCTGCAGGAGCGCCGTCGCGTAGACCATCGGGACGCCGAGCTCCGCACAACCCATCAGCCGCTCGACCGAGTGACGGCCGTGCACGAGCGGCGGCGTGGGCATGGCGTAGACCGCCCAGCTGTCGGCCGCTCCGCAGACCGCGGCCATCTCCTTGAACAGCGCCAGGTCGGCGGCCGCTTCGGGCACCATGATCAGAGGCTTGGAGGTGCCGCGCAACATGGCGGCGAACTGGGCGACCGGGGCGAAGCCGGCGTCGAGCTCGTGCGGGTGCGCCATGGACATGACGAAGTCGATGGCGGCGAGCTTCTCCTGCAGCGCCGCCATCTCTTCGACGTCGGCCAGCGAGACCGGGCGGCGCTCACGGGCGCCCGGCCCGAGCAGGTACAGGCAGTCCGAGCCGGTGCCGTAGTACACCGGGCCGGTCTCGAGCGTGATGCCGGGGTCCGCGGAGCGGGACGCCAGCGGGATGCTCCGCGGCGCCGCGGCCAGGGCGTCGTCCACGAGCGCGGCGGGGATCCGGACGCGCGTGCCCTCCACGCGTGCGCCCGCCTTGCCGAGCATTGCCAGCGCGGCGTCGTGCTGCACCTCCACGCCGGTGTGGGCGAGGATGTCGATGGTCGCGGCGTGCAGCGCGGCGCAGCCTTCGTCGTCGAGCGCCGCGGCGCGCAGCGGGTAGTGTGTCATGCGATTCCTCCAGGGCGTGGACGAAGACGCGTACAGTCTAGTGCAAGCGACAGCTGCGTCGTCCTGCCGCTCTCCTCGACGACCAGCACGTCGACTCTGGCTGGGACGTCGCCGCGCACCGCCGTCCTCAGGGCGTCAATAGGTGGCGGATCGCCGGGGCCGACGGCGCTGATGACGATGTCGCTGCCCTCCTGCTGCACGCTCTTGAGTTCCCAGCTTGTGCCGCTCAGCCACTCCTGGGCGGCGGTCTCGGTGGCGCCCATCCAGTGCTCGTAGCGCCAGGTCTGCCAGGATGCCGCTCCGAGCGGGATGATCAGGACGATCACGAACTCGGCGATCAGCACCTTCGCGCGGCGGCCGGGACGGCGGCCGCGATGGTCCACGGCGCTGTCTCACTGCCGGGACACGCCTGGTATCCGCTTGCGTCGCCTTGCGTCGTCTGCGTATCGTGGGCCGGACCCGCCCGGCGGAGAAGGAGCTTCATGGACACGCACCTGATGCTCGGTAACGAAGCGATCGCGCGCGGCGCCTGGGAGGCCGGCGTTCAGGTCGCCGCGGCCTACCCGGGCACGCCGAGCACCGAGATCGTCACCAACCTTGCGAAGTACGACGGCGTCTACGCCGAGTGGTCGACCAACGAGAAGGTCGCCTACGAGGTCGCCTTCGGCGCCGCCATGGGCGGCGTCCGGGCGCTCACGGCGATGAAGAGCGCCGGCGCCAGCGTGGCCGCCGACCCTCTCATCAGCTCCGTGTACACGGGCATCAACGGCGGCCTCGTCGTGTGCCTCGCCGGCGACCCCGGCATGGCCAGCGGCATGACCGAGCAGGACGACCGCTACTTCGGCCGCATGAGCAGCATGCCGATGCTCGAGCCAGCCGACAGCCAGGAGTGCTACGAGTACGTCAAGCTGGCCTTCGGCCTCAGCGAGGAGTTCGACGTGCCGGTGATGGTGCGCCTGAGCATCCAGACGGCGCACCAGAAGTCGATCGTGCGGTTCGATGAGCGCGGCGCGGTCGAGGGCGAGAGCCGCGCGGCCGCACAGCGCACGCCGCCGGAGCGCAGGCC
>JBBQFA010000391.1:0-2025 GCA_038321515.1 Thermoleophilia bacterium
TGACCGGCGGCATCTGCCCCGTCGTGCGCTGCTCGAAGAGCCTCATGAACGGGCCCTGCGGCGGCAGCCACGACGGGCTCTGCGAGGTCACCGGCCCGAACAAGGAAGAGATCGAGTGCGCCTGGGCGCTCATCTGGGAGCGCCTCAAGGAGCAGGGCCGCGAAGAGATGATGTACATCAACCGGCCGCCGAAGAACTGGAGCAAGAGCAGCTCCGGCGGCCCGCGCAAGATGGTGCGTGAGGAGGCGAAGCCGGTATGACCGCGACTGAGTACAAGGCCGGCAGCAACCTCGAGAAGATCCTGAGTTCGGGCAAGTTCGCCGTCACCGGCGAGTGCGGCCCGCCCAAGGGCGCGGATGTCACCGTCATCGAGGAGAAGGCCAAGATCCTCAAGGGCTACGTGGACGCCGTCAACATCACCGACAACCAGACCGCCGTCGTCCGCGTCTGCTCCATGGCGTCGGGCTACACGGCGCAGCAGAACGGCCTCGAGGCGATCATGCAGATGACCTGCCGCGACCGTAACCGGCTGGCCATGCAGGCCGATATCCTCGGCGCCTCCACACTCGGCCTCAAGAACATCCTCTGCCTCACCGGCGACCACCTGAGCTTCGGCAACCACCCCGAGGCCAAGGGCGTGCACGACCTCGACGCCATCAACCTCATCAAGATGTACAAGGACATGCGCGACGAGAAGAAGTTCCAGTGCGGCGAAGAGATGACGGTCGCGCCGCCGCTCTACATCGGCTGCGCCGAGAACCCCTTTGCCGACCCGTTCGAGTTTCGCGCCCTGCGCCTGAGGAAGAAGATCGAGGCCGGCGCCGACTTCATCCAGACCCAGTGCATCTTCAACGTCCCCAAGTTTAAGAAGTGGATGGAAGAGGTCCGCGCCATGGGCCTGCACAAGGAGATCAAGATCCTCGCCGGCATCACGCCGCTCAAGGGCGTCGGCGGCGCGCGCTACATGCAGAAGTTCGTGCCCGGCATCGACGTGCCCCAGGAGATCGTCGACCGCATGGCCGGGGTCGAGAAGGGCGCCCCGTCGCAGGCGGAGGGCAAGAAGATCGCCGTCGAGATGATCAAGGAGTTCACCGAGATCGAGGGCGTCGCCGGCGTGCACATCATGGCTATCGAGTGGGAGATCGCCGTGCCCGAGATCGTCGAGGCCGCCGGCCTGATGCCACGGCCGGCCGTGGTCTAGGGGGTCGAGCATGACGACGACCTGCACCGTGAGCCCGCTCCTGGCCGAGAACGTCGGCACAGGCTGCGGCGAGAACGCCTACAAGTGCTACCAGTGCAAGAAGTGCACGTCGGGCTGCCCGGTGGCCCGGTACTCCAGCATGCACCCGGCGATGATCATGCGCGCCGTCCAGCTCGGTCAGCTCGACCTGGTGTTCGACGACCGCTTCATCTGGCTGTGCACCGGGTGCGAGACCTGCACGACCCGGTGCCCCCAGGGCATCGACATCGCGGCCATCATCGACGAGCTCAAGATCATCGCCCGCCGCGACGGCCGCATCCCGGCGGACACGCCGTCGGCGGCCATGCTCAAGCTCAACTACGACTCGTTCGTGCGCTGGGGCCGCATGTGGGAGGTCGAGCTCATCACGCTCGACGTGCTCAAGCGGCCGATGAGCGCCAAGTCGTGGCTCTCGCTCGGCCCCAAGATGATGCTCAAGGGCAAGATCAACCCGACGCTCAAGCGCGGCGACACCGTGGCCATGAAGCGCATGGTCCGGGCCGCCGAAGCCATCACCGAGGCGAAGATGAAGCAGCAGGCCGGCGGGGCTTCGCCGGCCGGCGGCGCCGCGGCCGTCGCGGCCGCGTCACCCTCCGCCGGCGCGGGAGGCGACTCATGAGCACCACCCTCGCCTACTACCCCGGCTGCTCCCTGCACGGCACCTCCGGCGAATTCGACGCCAGCTTCCGGGCCAGCGCCCGGGCGCTCGGCCTCACGCTGCAGGAGATCCCCGGCTGGGAGTGCTGCGGCAACACCGCGGCGCACTCGATCAACCGCCTGCTCGC
>JBBQFA010000392.1:0-2020 GCA_038321515.1 Thermoleophilia bacterium
TACGTTGGCCGGCGACGACACCTTCATTGTCATCCTGGAGACGGCCGAAAAGGCGCTGGGCATGAAGCGCTACGTCGATCGTCTCCGAGAGGCCTAGCGCGCAAGCGCTCGCGCGGCGGCAGCGCTCTCGCGCGCGTGCGCGAGCAACTGGAGCGGGCGCGGGCGGCTCTCGCCGCGCGCCCCTCCTGCTGAGCTGCCCGCCGGGCCGGCGTTCGGCATCCGGGCGACCCCCAGGCCCGCTGCCCGCTGGCTGCGCCTTCGTCCTCGTCGGCCTCCGCTACACTGGTGCCGTGAACGCGCCGCAGCCGCTCCCGCAGTCCTTTTTCGCCCGCTCAGCCCTCGCGGTCGCGCGCGACCTCATCGGCTGCACCTTTCTCTGCGCCGGGGTCGGCGGTCGCATCGTCGAGACCGAGGCTTACCGTGAGGACGACCCGTGCTGTCACGGGTACAACGGCAAGACGGCGCGCAACGCCGTGCTCTTCGGTCCACCGGGTCATCTCTACGTCTACTTCACCTACGGGATGCACTTCTGTGCCAACGTCGTCTGCGAGAACGAAGACGCTGCCGCCGGGGTGCTGCTGCGGGCGCTCGAGCCGGAGCACGGGCTCGAGCTGATGGCGGCGCGCCGGCGGGTGGATGATCCGCGCCTGCTGGCCTCCGGCCCGGCGCGGCTCGCCCAGGCGCTCGGCGTCGGCCGCGAACAGAACGGCCTGCCGGTCTGGGAGCCGCCGTTGGCGATCCTGCCGGCGGCGGCCACGGCCGGCGCGGATCCTTCGGCGGCGCGCCGCGACCGGACCGGTGTACCGCTGCGCGTCGATCCGCCTGCCGCTTCACCGCGGGTCGTGACCACGGCGCGCATCGGCGTTCGCGGCGGCGACCAGAAGCCCTGGCGCTTCGTCGACGCCGACAGCCGCCTTCTCTCGCGGCCGCTCTCACGAACGCCCATCCTCGCGTCTGGGTAAGATAGAGGTACTTTACTCATCACCACGCAGTGCGGCGCTCGCCCCGCGCCGGTCGCCAGAGGCACGGCGCGCCGCCTGAGACGAAAGGACCACGACCGTGAAGCTTCGCGAGATCTACGAGACCGCCGTGCGCATGGGTATCGAGGCCGACCCGCGCGGCAAGGCCGGCGTCGACGAGTTCCTGGCGCGCACCAGAAAGCGCTACGACGCCCTCCCCGACCACCTCAAGGCGCTGGCCGACAAGGAGGAGCTCACCAACCCCTTCAACGACACGCGCATCTACGTCGGCGACCCCGACGCGGAGGTCAAGACGCTCATCGGCGGCATCGACATGAACACCGGCGAGGTCGTGCTGGCCGACCGCCTGCGTGAGAAGGGTCTGCCGATCGACGCGATGTACACGCATCATCCCGAGGGCTGGGGGCTCACCAAGCTCGACAGCGTGATGGAGGTCCAGGCCGACATCTGGGCGGGGCTCGGCGTGCCGATCCAGGCGGGCGAGAAGCTCATCATGGAGCGCATGGACGAGGTCAGGCGCCGGCTCATGCCGATCAACTACGACCAGGCGATCGACGCGGCGCGGCTGCTCGAGATCCCGTTCTTCAGCGCCCACACACCCACCGACAACCTCGTGGTCGACTTCCTGAACAAGTGGTTCGCCAAGAAGAAGCCGACGCTCATCGAAGACGTGCAGAAGGCGCTGCTCGAGATCCCCGAGTACCGCATCGCGGCGCAGAAGGGCGCCGGCCCGTACACGGGCAAGAGCAGCCCCGGGGCGCGGGCCGGCAAGATCTGGGTCGACATGACCGGCGGCACCGAGGGCCCCAAGACGGTCATCGAGAAGCTCGCCGCCGGCGGTGTCGGCACGATCGTCGGCATGCACATGGGTCAGGAACTGCGCGACGAGGCCGATAAGCACAGCATCCACATCGTCATCGCCGGCCACATGAGCAGTGACTCGCTCGGCATCAACCTGTTTCTCGACGAGCTCGAGCGCAACGGCGTGAAGACGATCGCCACCAGCGGGCTCACCCGCGTGCACCGCGACAAGCGCGGCA
>JBBQFA010000393.1:0-2014 GCA_038321515.1 Thermoleophilia bacterium
CTGCCGGTCGGCAAGGCGCATGCCGCCGGGCCAGCCCGGCCCTCTGTAGGAGACGTACCTCAAGTCAGCCGGGTCGAGTCCTGCCTGCCGCGCGAGGACGGCGGTCGCGCGCGGCTCCTGGGTGAGGCCGCAGAAGATACCCAGCGTGAGCACCACGCGTTCGCGCAGCCGCCGGGAGCGACGCTGTGCCAGGCGCAGCCCCTGGATATGGCACGGCAGACCGACCAGGGCGTAGCGCCCGGGTTGTTCCAGAATGCTCCGCAGGACGGTGTTGATCGCCACCACGTTGTACTTGGAGCCGCGGCAGGCGGCGACCTCCCCGGGCGACCGGCAGATCACGCCTTCGGCCTCGAGGGGGTTGGCTGCGCTCGTCCGCACCGCCACCACGGCGTCCACGGCGCCGGTCTCCAGGGCCGCCTGCATGAGCGTTGTGGCCACTCCTCCGGAGGCGCCTGCGTGCCGCGTCGCCGGGTCCGCCGACCAGCCGAACCACAGGCTGCGCCACGGGCCGAGGAAGTCCTCGTACGGCGCACCCTCGTTGCGCTCGCGCCACCAGGCGCCGGGCGAGAAGTCCAGGCCCGGCCCCGGACACGCGTCGTGACAACGGCCGCAGTCCGTGCAGGACTGCTCGTCGACACAGAGACGGTGACCCACGCGCAGATCCCACGTCAGCGAGACCGCCCCCGTGGGGCAGACGCCCACGCAGGTGCCGCACTGCATGCACAGGCCATCGTCGTAGACATGCTGGACGTTCATCGTGCGGTAAGCATCACGGGGTCGCGGGCCATGCGTCAAGGACGGCCTCCTCCTGCTGGGCTACGGCGCCACTGGTGGCGATGGCTCGCTCGGCGGTGCTAGGGTCGCGGCGGCCGCGGTGGTACACGCTTTCACCCGGCCTCGACCTGCACGGCCGACGCCCGATCGCCGGCACCGCGACAGCTGAGGAGACGGCGTCATGAATGAGGCTCGCCTGAAGATCTGGGATGACGAAGCCTGCAGGCGCGTACACGCGGCGACCCTTGAGGTGCTCGCCGAGACGGGGATCGAAGTGCGCTACGCGCCGGCCGCCGAGGTCTTCGCCCGGGCCGGCGCGCAGGTCGACGGGACCCGGGTGCGTATCCCCGCCGAACTCGTGGAGGCGGCGCTTGAGAGCGCGCCGCGCGACTGGACGATGAAGCCGCGCGGCGGCGACACCGAGCCGCTGGTGCTCGACGCCGGGCACACGTACTGCGGCACCGGCTCCGACGTGCTCTACGTCTGCGACCCCGAGACGCGCGAGCGCCGCCGCGTGCTCCGCGCCGACGTCGAGGGCATGGCGGCGCTCTGCGAGAAGCTACCCAACATCGACTTCGTCATGAGCATGGGCCTGCCCGAGGACGCGCCGCAGGCGATCGACGACCTCGTCCAGGTCGACGCGATGATGTGCGGCACGCGCAAGCCGCTCCTCGTCGCGCCGCGCGACGGCCACATACTCGGCAAGATGAAGGAGATGGCGGCGCTGGCCGGCGAGGCCGACAGCTTCGGCATCTACGCGATGCCGGTGCCGCCGCTGCTCTTCGACGAAGACGGCGCCAGCAAGGTGATCGCCTGCGCCGAGCTCGGCATCCCGCTCATCTGGGCGCCGGCGCCGAACGCCGGCACTACAGCGCCGGCGAGCATCCCGGCGGTGATCGTCGTCGCCAACGCCGAGGTCCTCGCCGGTCTTGTGCTCAGCCAGGCCGTGAAGCCCGGCGCGCCTTTCGTCTGGGGCGTCGGCGTCGGCGCGATGAACATGCGGACGATGAACGAGGTCTACTCGTCCGCCGACGTCTTCCGTGGCCATCAGGCCCAGACCGACCTGGCGCGCTGGTACGACCTGCCGAGCTTCGCCTACGCGGCGCACACGGACAGCAAGGCGCTGGACGAGCAGTGGAGCGCCGAGGCGGCGCTGACCGCGATCCTCGCCAAGCTCTCGCGCGGGACGCTGCTGCACGACGTCGGCTACCTCGAGTGCGGGCTGCAGAGCAGCTACGAG
>JBBQFA010000394.1:0-2001 GCA_038321515.1 Thermoleophilia bacterium
AGGCCCACTATTCGTGGTTTGCAAGGGTTTGTCGTTCTCCCCCGCGCGAGGCCGGAGCCTCAAGTTGCAAGTTTCTGCCAAACGAGCGGCGGAAGCCATCGCCTTGGCGATCCTCTTCTCCTGCTCGGCGCGCGCCTTGTCGCTCGCCTGCTCGGTCACGTGCAGGCAGATCCGCGCCGTGGTCGCCGGGTCGGCGTGCCCGAGCCGCTCCTGCACGATCTTGAGCATCGACTCCTTGCCGCAGGCCGTGGAGCGTGAGCGCCGACAGCTTCCGAGTCTTGACGAAGCGTGTCCAGCTCGAGCTGATCGTATCAGGACTCACCGCGCGGCCGGCGAGGGTGGCCATCACCCAGCCTTCCTCGTTCCAGCGGCCCTTGCGGGCGCGGCGCAGCTCGTCCTGCCGGGATCTGTGTACGCGCAGGACGTGTGCGGCCTGCGCTGGCAGCGGCACGACGCGCCGCCCGGCCTCGCTCTTGGGGGGCACGACGACCAGCCCTTGCGAGGTCTAGCTCGATCGCGCGCGCGACGACGAGCAGGCGGTGGTCTTCGGGTAGCGCATCTTCGGCGTCCCCTTGCCGCTGAGCACCGGCCGCCCGTCCTTGCTGAACCTGGGCTCCGGCGGTGGGGGTCCATGACACCTTCATGTCGCGCCCGTCGGAGGGAATCCGCAGACAGGGGTCAACCAAGCAAGGAGTGCACCACGGCGATCCCGTCGGCTGCGTCGGTACACCAGCCGTCCGCGCCCGCGTGTTCCGCTGTGTGCCGGTCGATGGCCGTTCCACCGATCACCACCGGCAGGCGCGGCTCCCAGTCAGTGGTGCGCTCGCGCGCGAGTTCGATGGTCTCGCGCAAGGTCTCGAACCCCGTGGTGAGGAGGCACGAGAGTCCGAGCACATCAGGGCGCTCGGCAGCGACCGCGTCCGCGACCAGCTCCGGATCGACGTCGACACCCAGGTCGACGACCGTGAATCCTCGGGCCTCGAGCAGCGTCACCGCGATGTTCTTGCCGATGTCGTGGATATCACCCCTGACCGTCGCGATGACGACCTTGCGCGAATCCCGCGGACCCTCCGTGGCCGCCATCAAAGGAACCAGCATGTCTGCGGCTTGGCGGAAGATCTCACCGGCCATGATGAGTGCGGAGACGAAGTACTCGCCGCTCTCGTACATCTTGCCGACCTGCTCCATGCCCGCGCGGCACTCCTCCATCAGTCTGCGTGGGTCCTCGCCGGCGGCGAGCCGTTCGCGAATGGCGCTGAGGCCTCCTCGCTGGTCCATCGCCACTATCATCCTCGTCAGGTCGGCTGCGGACGAAGGAGTCATTCGCCGGCTCCCTTCCCGACGTCCGGAACGCCGACCGTCGTCGAGAGATCGAGGCGGTCAGACCGGCCGATGAACCGGCCCCAGCTCACCGGTCGATCCTCGAAATCGAAGAAGAGATGCTCGATCACCCACGCCGATGTGCCCGCCTCTTCGCCGAGATAGGAGGCCTCGGTCTCAGTGAGCGTGGAGGCATGCAGCTTGAGGCGGCCATACTTGAAGCCCGACTCGCCGGCGTTCGCAAGGAGGTCGCGCAGCGCAGTCACGCCGTATTCGGCTTCGACAAGCGGGCGCCGTGGGTCGAAGACGAGATACTCGCTGTGGTAGAAGACCGGCTCGCCGGCGCTGCTGAGGATGCGCTTGATGGCGACCACGTGAGACTCGGCGTCGACAGCGAGCTTGCGACACACTCGTGGGGAGGGCGGCACGATCCGTGCCTCGCTGATCTTCACTGTCGTGGCGGCGTCGTCAACAAGGCGCCGCAGGCTGCCGAGGTCGAACGTCGCGGCCCCAAGCTCCGGGGCCTTGACGAAGGTTCCACGTCCGTTCTCCGTGAACACAACGTGATCCTGCACCAGACGAGTCACCGCCCGGCGGACCGTCATGCGGCTGACGCCGTACAGCGCGCAAAGCTCCGCCTCGGAGGGGAGACGGTCGCCGGCGCGATACTCCCCGTTCATG
>JBBQFA010000395.1:0-1999 GCA_038321515.1 Thermoleophilia bacterium
CACCGGCAGCAGCGCGACCACGATCAGGATGATCACCGGGAAGAAGATGCAGAGGATGATCCACAGCGCCCGGTTGAGGTCCTTGCGGTCGACCATCCGCCACACGAGCCACAGGCAGACGACCCAGACGACGAACCAGATGGTGGCCGCCAGCACGTACGAGTTCATGACGCCTCCTCGGAGGGCTTCGGTGCGCTCACGCCGGCGCGGCTTGGCCGGTCACACAGGGGATTACCCGGGTGCGGCGAAAACCCTGCGTCGGTCAATCGACGACGCCGTCGGCCGCCGGCACGTCGTGCGGCTGCGGCGGCACGGCGTCTTCGGGCAGGCCGCGTACGTGCTCGAGAGCGCGCTCCGCGGCGGCGGCGCCCTCGCGCAGGCAGTCGCCGATGCCGATGCCGTGGTAGGCGCCGCCGGCGAGCTCGATGCCGGGCACGCGGCCCACCGCGGCCTCGATGCCGGCCACCCGCTCGACGTGGCCGACGCGGTACTGCGGCATGCCGCGCGGCCAGCGGAAGATCTGCGTGAACTCGGGCTCGGCCGAGATGCCCATGATGTCGCGCAGCTCGGCGCGCACGACACGCGCCATCTCGTCGTCGTCGAGCTGCGCAGCCGCCTCTCGGCCGGCACGGCCGAGAAAGCTGCGCAGCAGCACATGGCCTTCAGGGGCGCGGCCGGGGAACTTGCTCGAGCTCCACGTGGTCGCCATCACCGGCCTGTCCTCGGCGCGAGGCACGACGAAGCCGAACCCCTTGAGGTCGTGCGCCACCTGGTCGGCGCGGAAGGCGACGGAGGCGGTCGCCGTGGTCACGTACTCGATCGACGAGAGGTCGGAGGCGGCGAGCGGCGCGACCGTGCGCAGCAGGTCGCCGCTGGCCCACGCCGGGGTCGCCAGCACCACGGCGTCGGCGACGACACGAGAGCCGTCGCCGAGCTCCAGGGCATACGCGCCGGACCCGGCGCCGGATCCGCCACCGCCGGCCCCGCACGGCGCCATCGTCTTGACACCGAGTCCGCTGTGCAGCCGCTCGGCCGGCAGCGCCGCGACAGCGGCATCGCTGAGATCCTGCAGCCCGCCCTTGAACGAGTAGAAGTACGAGCGCGGGCCGCCCTCGGGGCGCGGCCGGGCGGCGGCGCTCTCCGCCGCCTTCTGCCGCGCCTTGCGGCGCTCGAGCATCGCGACGATGAGGCTGCGATGCTGCTGCTCCATCTCGAGGAACATGGGGAAGGTCGCGCGCACGCTCATGTGCTCGGGGTCGCCGGCGTGAATGCCGGCGACGATCGGCTCGGCGATGCGTTGCAGCGCCTCCTTGCCGAGGCGCCGGCGCACGAAGTCGCCGAGGCTCTCGGCGGCGGCCGGCCCGACGGCGTTCACCGGCCCGCCCGTGGCGGCGCCGCCGCGCGGCAGCACCAGGTCGAGGCCCATGCGGACCTTGCCCGGCCAGCTGATCAGCCCGCTCATGGCGAACGGCACCATGCGCGTCGGCACCATCAGGATGATGCCCTCGGGCAGCTCGTGCAGTCGCCCGCGCGTGTACACGTAACTCTTGCGGATGTCCTCGTTGGAATCCTGAAAGCGGTCGCCGATGCCAAGCTCGCGGGCCAGCGTGATCGGCCAGTGCTTCTCGATGATCGCCGAGTCGGGGCCGCCCTCGACAACGAAGCCGTCGCGGCGCACGGTGTGGACCTTGCCGCCCAAGCGCGGATCCTGCTCGTACAAGTGCCAGTGGACGGAGGGGTCCTGCGCGCGAGCCTGCTCGAGCACGCGCGCCGCGCCGAGTCCCGCCATGCCGCCTCCCACGACGACGATGCGAAAGGGCTGGGCGGAACCGGGTCGGACGGCTGAGCCGTTCTGCGGAAGGGTCCGGGCGCCGCCTTGGGACACGTCATCCATCAGAGTCACGACCCACCGTGGTCACGCGGACCGTCCGGCGGATGCAGGGCATGCCCGACCGGCCGCCGTGCCAGATACTCGATGACCACGTCCGCGAGCGCCTGG
>JBBQFA010000396.1:0-1973 GCA_038321515.1 Thermoleophilia bacterium
GATCTCGAGATGCTCGCGCGTGCTCTCGCTGAGGCGGGCGCGCTCGAGCTTGCTGATCGAGGCGTCGATCTCCTTGAGCAGCGCGACCTGGACGGCGCGCAGCGCGACGTCGGGGCCGGCGGCCGCAACGTCTCCCGCCGCGACATCTCGCGTCGCGCCGTCGTCCTCCATGGATGTCGCTCCGGTGCTGTCGTCCTCGACCATACGCACGCCCTCACGTTGCCCGGGCCTCATGTCTGTGGGGCCGTCCTCCGTATCGGCAGAGTAGGCGGCCGGGATGAGTGGTATCGTCGAGGCATGAGCGCACCCGCCGACACGATCGCCGTGACGCTGTTCGCCGGCCTCGAGCTGCGCGCCCGCGAGCGGCGCACCGAGTACACCCTCTCGCCGGCGGACGCCCCCACCGTGGGTGCTCTCACCGCATCCCTCGGCCTCGCCTCCGGCGCCGCGGGACTCGTGCTCGTGAACGGCCTGCACGCCGGCGCCGACCAGGCGCTGTGCGCCGGCGACGTGGTCTCGCTGTTCCCGCCGCTGGGGGGCGGGTGACCGCCGCAGTGCCCGACGAGCCGGCCGCCTTGCCGCCGGCCGATCGCGCCGCGCCTCCGACTGTACGCCGGCACCGCTTCGCCTATGCCATCGTCGCCCTGCTGGGTGGCGCTACGCTCGTCTGCATCGGGCTCATCGCGGCGCGCGCCTGGTACTCCCACACCATCCACTACTGGTTCCTGCTCTGGAACCTCGTGCTCGCCTGGGTGCCCTTCGTCTTCGCCGCCATCGCCTACAGGCTGGCATCGGCGCGCCGCGCCTTTCTCTACGTCTTCATTCTCGCCGCGGCCATCGTGTGGCTGGCGTTCTTCCCTAACGCGCCGTACATCCTCACCGACTTCCTCCACCTCGGGAGCATGGGCGACATCGTGCCCGGGTGGTACGACGTGCTGATGCTCTACTGGTTCGCCTGGACCGGTCTGATGCTTGGGATCGTCTCGCTCTACCTGATGCACGACATCGTCACGCGCGGCCTCGGCACGGCCGCCGGCTGGGTCTTCGTCGTGCTCGCCGCCGGCCTCGGCAGCTTTGGCATCTACCTGGGCCGGTTCCTGCGCTGGAACAGCTGGGACCTCGTGCGCCGGCCCGGCCCCCTCGCCAACGAGCTGCTCGGCCGGGTCACCGATCCCGCCTCGCAGCCGCGCCTCCTCGGTTTCACCCTGCTCTTCGCGCTGCTCTTTCTCTTCATCTACGTGGCGGTGTACATCTTCGCGAAGCTGACGAAGCCGGGCGGGGATCTGACGCGGGACTGACGCGCGGGCGACAGCCGGCCGAGACGTGCCCCTTGCCCGTCATCGCGCCGGTGCTACACTCGCGCCATGTCACCGGGCAACATCCCCAGACTCATCGAGACGCTCAAGGCGCAGGCCGGCGAGGACAAGCACCTCTCCTGCGTCGACGCCTTCAAGATCGCTCGCGACCTCGACGTCCCCCTCGCGGACATCGGCCGCACCTGCAACGAGCTGGGCATCAAGATGATGCAGTGCCAGCTCGGCTGCTTCTGAGCGACCCCGCGTGAGGCGCGCGGTCTCTGCGCCGGTCGGCCGGGCCTGTGGCCCTGCCGGCGTTTCTACGCGCGCCTTCCGTCACCAATCCGGTTAACCTCATCGCGGTAGTGTTAGTACCGCATGCGTGCGGGGAATGGCAGGATTGTGTCCCTTCTCGAGGGCGGCGCTGCGGCGAAGGCGCGCAGCCCGCAACCTCGCATTCCTGACCAGCGGTCCGGTGCTCGGAGCCCGCGACCGGTGAGAGGTGAGAACCATGGCGACCGTGATGTCACGATCAGACGTGAAGCAGTACCGGATGTACATCGACGGGCGCTGGGCCGACGCCGCCAGCGGTGAGACCTACGAGGTCGTGGACCCGGCGTCCGAAGAACCGATCGCGCACGTGCCGAAGGCCGGCGTCGCCGACGCCGAGGAGGCGGT
>JBBQFA010000397.1:0-1934 GCA_038321515.1 Thermoleophilia bacterium
CTCGTCTGGTGCAGGATCACGTCGTGTTCACGGAGAACGGACGCGGGACCTTCGTCAAGGCCCCGGAGCTTGGGGCCGCGACGTTCGACCTCGGCAGCCTGCGGCGCCTCGTTGACGACGCCGCCACGACAGTGAGGATCAGCGAGGCACGGATCGTGCCGCCCTCCCCTCGGGTGTGTCGCAAGCTCGCGGTCGACGCCGAGTCTCATGTGGTCGCCATCAAGCGCATCCTCAGCAGCGCCGGCGAGCCGGTCTTCTACCACAGTGAGTATCTCGTCTTTGACCCACGGCGCCCGCTTGTCGAAGCCGAGTACGGTGTGACGGCGCTGCGCGACCTCCTTGCGAACGCCGGCGAGTCGGGCTTCAAGTATGGTCGCCTCAAGCTGCATGCCGCCACGCTCACGGAAGTCGAGGCCTGCTATCTCGGCGAAGAGCCGGGCGCGGCGGCGTGGGTGATCGAGCATCTCTTCTTCGACTTCGAGGACCGGCCGGTGAGCTGGGGCCGGTTCATCGGCCGGTCTGACCGCCTCGATCTCTCGACGACGGTCGGCGTTCCGGACGTCGGGAAGGCGGCAAGCGAATGACTCCTGCACCCGCAGCCGACCTGACGGGACTGATCGTGGGGATGGACCAGCGCGGCAGCCTCGACGCCATTCGCGAGCGGCTCGCCGCCGGCGAAGACCCACGCAGACTGATGGAGGAGTGCCGCGCGGGCATGGAGCAGGTCGGCAAGATGTACGAGAGCGGCGAGTATTTCGTCTCCGCACTCATCATGGCCGGGGAGATCTTCCGCCAAGCCGCAGACATGCTGGTTCCTTTGATGGCGGCCACGGAGTGCCCACAGGATTCGCGCAGGATCGTCATCGCGACGGTCAAGGGTGACATCCACGACATCGGCAAGAACATCGCGGTGACGCTGCTCGAGGCCCGAGGATTCACGGTCGTCGACCTGGGTGTCGACGTCGATCCGGAGCTGGTCGCGGACGCAGTCGCTGCCGAGCGCCCTGATGTGCTCGGACTCTCGTGCCTCCTCACCACGGGGTTTGAGACCTTGCGTGAGACGATCGAACTCGCGCGCGAGCGCACCACTGACTGGGAGCAGCGCCTGCCAGTTGTGATCGGTGGAACGGCCATCGACCAGCACACAGCGGAACACGCGGGCGCGGACGGCTGGTGTACCGACGCAGCCGAGGGCATCGCCGTGGTGCACTCCTTGCTTGGTTGACCCCTGTCTGCGGATTCCCTCCGACGGGCGCGACATGAAGGTGTCATGGACCCCCACCGCCGGAGCCCAGGTTCAGCAAGGACGGGCGGCCGGTGTTCAGCGGCAAGGGGACGCCTAAGATGCGCTACCCGAACACCACCGCCTGCTCGTCGTCGCGCCCCCCAAGAGCGAGGCCGGGCGGCGCGTCGTGCCGTTGCCAGCGCAGGCCGCGCACGTCCTGCGCGTACACAGAGATAGCCAGGACGAGCTGCGCTGCGCCCGCAAGGGCCGCTGGAACGAGGAAGGCTGGGTGATGGCCACCCTCGCCGGCCGCGCGATGACTCCTGATACGATCAGCTCGAGCTGGACGCGCTTCGTCAAGACTCGGAAGCTGCCGGCGGCCACTCTCTACGGCCTGCGGCAAGGAGTCGATGCTCAAGATCGTGCAGGAGCGGCTCGGGCACGCCGACCCGGCGACCACGGCGCGGATCTGCCTGCACGTGACCGAGCAGGCGAGCGACAAGGCGCGCTCGGAGCAGGAGCTGCGGATCGCGAAAGCGATGGCTTCCGCCGCTCGTGTGGCAGAAACGTGCAACTTGAGGTTCCGGCCTCGCGCGGGGGAGAACGACAAACCCTTGCAAACCACGAATAGTGGGCCTATAGCTCAGTTGGTTAGAGCAGCCGACTCATAATCGGCCGGTCGCAGGTTCGAGTCCTGCTGGGCCCACCA
>JBBQFA010000398.1:0-1930 GCA_038321515.1 Thermoleophilia bacterium
TGGTCGGCGGGCCGATCGCCGCTGGGGGCCGCCCCGGCGGCGTGCAGGGCGGCTCCGAGCCGCTCGACCTGCTCGACGAGGAGGGAGAGCGGCCGCGGCCCGGCCGCAGGCTCCCTGGCCGCGATGCCCCGCACGTGCGCCCACGGCCGCGAGGCTCCGCCGGCGGCCTCCACCGCGGCCTTGGGGAGGTACCGGTTCGGGCGGTTGAGGAGCTGGGCGACGTCGGCGGCGCAAGTCTCGTCCGGCGCCAGGACAAGATCGACGTAGGCGCGTAGCAGCCGCGCCGCCGGATGCGTGAACAGCCGGTAGCCGAGCGCCGGCGTACGCGGGATCTCCTCGGCGTCCAGGGCGAGCGCCACCAGCAGCTGCTGAGAGCGGTAGCGGCACAGCACGGCGAGGTCGCGCCATGCGCAGTCGAGGCGCGCCTTCTCGGCGCGCAGAAACGCGCACATGGCGCCGGCGCGTTCGGGCCACGAGGGCGCGCCGGCGAAGCGCACCGCGCCCTCGTGCGCGCCGTCTCGCGGGCGCACGTCCTTGGCCTCGCGCACGGTGTTGTTGGCGACCAGCCGCGCCGCGGACTCCACCACGGCTCTCGAGCAGCGGTAGTTGGTGCACAAGGTGTACGTCGTCGACCACGGCCGCGGCGGCATGCGCCGGTGGAACTCGAGGATCCCGCGCGAGTCCGCGTGCCGCCACCCGTAGATGAGCTGGTCGTCGTCGCCGACGACGAAGAGGTCGCGGCCCGGGCGTGAGAGGACGTCCACCAGCGCGAGCTGGGCGCCGTTGAGGTCCTGGAACTCGTCCACGAGCACGTGCTCGAAGCGCTGCTCGATGAACCGGCGATGCGCGGGGTCGGCAAGCAGGTCGGCGACGGCGAGGTAGATCTGGTCGTCGAAGGACTGGCAGCCGGCTACCGCCTGGGCGCGACCGTACTGCGCGTGTGTCGGCGCGAACGGCACGGCGGCGAGTGGCGGATCGGCCATGGACTCGATGCGGATCTCGACCTCTTCCGGCGGTTCGAGGGCGGCCCTTACCCGCGTGAGGCCGCCCATGAACGCGCCCACGGGGTCGCTGCCGCGCGCCGGCTTCAGATCGGCCAGGGAGACTCCGGACGCCTCCATGGCGCGCTTCATGAGGTCGCGCAGCGCGCCGCCGCCCAGATCGAGCGTGAACCGCGCCTGGAGCACCTCACGCTGGTAGCGGTAGCCGAAGGCGTTGAACGTGGCGCAGTGCACGCCCGGCGGCCGGGCGTCGGCGCCGCGGTCTTCGGCAGCGCTTCCGCCGCGCCGGTCGCTCCTCGTCTCCGTGGGAGAGCCCAGACGCCGCGTCGTGGCGATGCCGAGGGCGGCGAGCCGCTCCTCCAGCTGCTCGGCGGCCTTGCGGTTGAAGGCGAGCAGCAGGATCCCGGCCGGGTCCGTGCCGCGCTCGACCAGCTCGGCCACTCGGCTGACGAGCGTCTTGGTCTTGCCCGAGCCCGCGGGGGCCAGCACGCGTGCGGGGCCGCGCCCGTGCTCGACCGCGGCACGCTGGGCCGCGTCCAGCCGCACGCCGTCGGGGCTGACGGCGGTCGCCCGTCCGCCCGCGAGCGGCGCTTCACCCACGACCGGCGCCTCGCCCGCGAGCGGCGCCGCAGACGTGCCTGGCGGCTCGGCTTCGACGCGCGCCTCGCGCCGGCGTTCTCGCGCCCTCTCCCGGCCGCGTCCCGGTCGCGCCGTCGCTGCGTCGCCGGCCGGTCGTTCGGCGGCCACCGGCGGGCGCGCGCCGAGGAGGCGGCCGATGTCCTCGAGGTCAAGGCGCGCCGCGTCGCCGAATCCCAGCCGGCGCGGCGCGAAGACCGCGGCGCCGAAGGCGAACCCGACGCAGTAGGGCTGGCCCCTCGCGATCAGCGGGTGTACGAAGCCCAGCAGTACTGCGTTGGCCTGAGCCAGCA
>JBBQFA010000399.1:0-1917 GCA_038321515.1 Thermoleophilia bacterium
GCCCGCGAGCTGGGCGTGGGGCGGGAGTTGTCGCTGTAGCCCTCCGCGGCCGGCGCCGCGACGGTCGCGTGCGTCAGGCGGCGGGACCGCCAAGCGTGAACCGCCGCCGCTCGCGCAGCGCGCCGCTGCCGGTCTCCTCGACGAGGAGGACCTCGGCGGCGCGGGTCTCGAGCGGGAGAAGCGGCGTGAGCGCCGCCTCGATCGCCGCGCGGTCGGCGGCGGAAGGATCGATGGCAACCACGAGGTGCGGCGCGATGTCGTCGAAGGCGCCGCCGAACGGCGGACACTCCGGCCACTCGTCCCACAGCAGCCGCGTGAGCGCGGAGAACGGCTCCACCGGCTCGGGGACGAGGACCATGGCGTCGGCCAGGGTAGCGACCCGCGTGAGCGCGAACGCGAACGGCCGGACGCCGGAGAGGAGCTCCTCCAGACGGTGCTCGGCGGCCGCGTCCAGCGCCGCCACCGGCAGGAACGGCCAGAGCGCCGTCACGTGCGGCGGCAGGGAGCGGCCGGCGGCAGGCAGCAGGTGTAGCCACGGCGCGACGAGCTCCCTCGCGGCGTCGACGGGTACGACGAGGCCGGTCGACTGCGGCCGGCTCACGAGAGCCTCCCGGGCGCCGGGCCGTGCGAGCGGCCTCGTCCGTCCCCGCGGCTCACGTCGGCGCGCCTGCGTCCAGGCCGGCGAGCCGCTCGACCAGGGCGCGCAGCAGGCCGAAGCAGCCGGTGAGCATCATGTCGCCGTGCGGCGCCGCAAACTCGGCCGGCAGTCCGCTGCCGTCAAGCAGGTCGCGGCGCGGGCCGGTGACGATGAGCGGCAGCTGGGACGGGTCGTCGCCGGCGGCGCCGGACGCCAGCACGGCGCCGTGGCCGTGGTCGGCCCGGACCTCCTCGCTCGTGAGGTCGCCGGCCAGCCAGCGCCGCAGGCGGAGCTCGAGTCCGGGGCCGTCCAGGCAGGAGGTGTGGTGCTCGAAGACGCCGGCCACCCGTCCCTCGCGCGCCAGAAGGCACACGGTGTGGCCGTTCCCGACGTTGACGAGCACGGCGTCGCCGACGCCGTCCGGCAGCGCGCCGTAGAGCGCCGCCGGCCCGGTGTCCGCGACCAGCGTCGGAACGCCACCGGCCAGGGCGGCTGCCGCGTCAGCGGCGGCCCGAAGGCGCGTCAGCGCCGGCGGGACGGCGGCGGCCTCGTAGAAGAGGTCGCCGATGGGCCGGCGTTCGGCCACCGCCTGCTCCCAGAGCGAGAAGCGCAGCACGCGGTTGGAGCTGCCCGGCGCGTAGCCGTGGTCCTGGACGGCGAGCGCCACGGCGGAGAACGCTGGCTCCACGCCGAGCAGTCGCAGGGCCTGGGTGAGCGCCGCCGCGTCCAGGTCGCCGGAGAAGACCTCCACTGCGGCGTCGGCCGGCATACGCCGCAGCACTTCGTCCGCGGCGCCCTCGCCCACCACGCGCGCGCCGAGCGCGCGCACCCTGTCGAGGTCGTCGGCGAAGCTGGCGGCGGCCGACTCGGTCGCCACGAACGCGTGGCCGGCGGCCAGGTGCGCCTTCATCGCCATCGTGACGGCGCCGCCGCCCATGACCGGCCCGCGGAAGACCACCGTCTGGCCGCGGGCCGTCGCGGCGGCGATCCGCGCGCCGGCGACCTGCGTCGCCGAGGGCACGACCAGCTTGACGGCGTTCTCGAGCGGCTGGCCGGGGCGCGTGAGGAGGATGTCGCTGGTGCCGGCGCCGACGTCGATCGCGAGGACGCCGGCGGGCTGTGCTGCGGAGGTCACGACTGAGAGGGCTCCGGTGCGCCCGGCACGAGCCTCAGCCCGCGCTCCGCGTGGGCACGCCGCTGAAGCGGAGCTTCCAGACGCTCGTCATGGCCTCGAGCACGATGTCGTTGCTCATCTTGCTTTCGCCCACCTTGCGGTCGAC
>JBBQFA010000400.1:0-1902 GCA_038321515.1 Thermoleophilia bacterium
GCATGTACAGGCCGAGCAGGCACCAGAAGACGCCGAGAAGCGCCAGCACGCCGAGGCCGACCGACAGCGGCGAAGGGCGGCCGATGACGGCCAGGGCGCCGAGCGCGAGCAATACCATTCCCGCGACCAGGTAGACGAAGCCGTTGCCACTCGAGGCCAGCCGCTCCTCGGATGTCTGCGATGCCATGACGTTCCTCCGCGAGTGTTCTCCGGCAGGCCGGGCTGAGCAGCCCGACTAGATGTCAGAGTGATATCACTCTAGTAGCATCTTGAGGCCACGTCAAGTGCATCCACCCGGGTCGTTCCGGGCCCCCGCTAGACCTGCGCGGTCTCGGTAGAAAGGCCGAGCAGCGCCGGATCGCCGCGACCGAGACGAACAAGGGCGGGGGTATCGCCGGTGAGGTCGACGACCGTGGTCGGCTGCATCGGGCAGGCGCCGGCGTCGACGATCGCCTGCACCACCTTCTCGTAGCGTTCGCGAATGCGGTCGGGATCATTCATGGCTTCGCTCTCGCCGTGCGGTATGAGCGTCGTCGCGAGCAGCGGCTGGCCGAGCAGGTCGAGGAGGGCTCGGGTCACCGCGTGCTCGGGCACGCGAAGGCCGATGGTGCGTCGCGACGGGTGCGAGACGCGACGCGGGACTTCCTTTGTCGCCTCGAGGATGAAGGTGAAGGGGCCGGGCGTGCCCAGCTTGAGCATCCGGTACTGCTTGTTGTCGACCCGCGCATAGCTCGCCAGCTCGGAGAGGTCGCGGCAGAGCAGAGTCAGGTGATGGCGGTCGTCGACGCCGCGGATGCGTCGCAACTGCTCGGCAGCGGCGCGGTCGTCGAGATGGCAGACCAGCGCGTAGCTGGAGTCGGTCGGGATCGCGGCGACGCCGCCGGCATGCAGGATCTGCGCGGCCTGCTTGAGCAGGCGCGGCTGCGGGTTCTCGGGATGGACTTCGAAGTACTGCGCCATGGGCCGATTGTCGACCGGCCCGAATTCTTCAGCGGCTGCGCTGGACTTTCGGCTCGAGCGCATGCCAGACCGGCGTCAGGCGGGCCGGCAGCGGTGGTAGCGAACCGAGGTCGCAGCGACTCTCCTCCGGGCTGTGGAAGTCGCTGCCGCGCGACGCCAGGAGGTCCAACTCGATCGCCGCGTCGGCATAGCGCACCGCCTCGGCGGCGCTGTGGCTGCCGGTCACGACCTCGACCCCGCGGCCACCGAGTGCCTTGAACTCGGTGAAGAGGGCGAACTCCTCGGTCGGCGAGAACTTGTAGCGCGCCGGGTGGGCGACCACGGCGATGCCGCCGGCCTCCGTGATCCAGGTGACGGCGTTGCGCAGGGTCGCCCAGCGGTGCGGCACGAAGCCGGGCTTGCCCTCGATCAGAAAGCGCCGGAAGACATCCTGGGTGTCGCTGCAGACACCGGACTCGACGAGGTAGCGCGCGAAGTGGGTGCGCGAGATGAGGTCGGGGTTGCCGACGTGGCGCAGTGCGCCGTCGAAGGCATCGACGATGCCGACCTTGGCGAGCTCGGCGCTCATCTCGCGGGCCCTCGCTTCGCGCCCGCCGCGCGTGGCCTGCAGGCCGCCGACGAGGGCAGGGTCGTCGGCGTCGAAGCCGAGGCCGACGATGTGCACCGTGGTGCCGGCGAACGTGACCGAGATCTCGGTACCGGTGAGGTACGGCAGGTCGTGTGCGCGGGCTGCCGCCGCGGCGCGCGACTGGCCGTCGATCTCGTCGTGGTCGGTCAGCGCCCAGAGCTCGACGCCGTTGGCCTTCGCCCGGGCGGCGAGCGCTTCGGGTTCGAGGGTGCCGTCGGAGACGACGGAGTGGCAGTGCAGGTCAGCGTTCACGGCGATCACGATCGCTGCATCATAGTGCGGCGAGCGGCCGACACCGCGCCTTGCCGTCGCCG
>JBBQFA010000401.1:0-1843 GCA_038321515.1 Thermoleophilia bacterium
GCCGCCGCCCGCCGGCGGCTCGACGCGCGCGAGCGCGCGCCGCGGCCCGGCGCCCCGCGCATCGACGCGGCCTATGAGCTGGCCGAGGCTGCGGCCACGATCGCTCCGGCTCCGGAGGCGACGCCCCACGAGCTGCGGCTCAAGCCCGGCTCATCGGCGACGCTGCGCGGCGAGTTCGGCCGCGCTCTGCAGCACCTGCAAACGGCCTCCGGCGGCGCCTTTCTCGTCGCCTCCGCCGACCTCGCCGGCTCGACCAGCGTCGCCACCATCGCCGACGGCTTCCCCGCCGGCTTCTGGAACGCGCGCACCAATCCGGAGGCACGCCTGCTCTCGGTCGGCGGCATCTGCGAGGACGCCATGGCGGGGATCCTCAGCGGGATCACCACCTATGGCCACGACCTCGGCGTGGGCTCGTCGTATGGAGCCTTCATGGCGCCGCTCGGTCATATCGCCGCGCGGCTGCACGCGATCGGCGCGCAGGCGCGCAAGGCGACCACCGGCGAGCCCTACAAGCCCCTGTTCCTGGTCTGTGCGCACGCCGGCCTCAAGACCGGCGAAGACGGGCCCACGCACGCCGACCCGCAGCCGTTGCAGCTTCTGCAGGGGGACTTCCCCCTGGGCACGGCGATCTCGCTGACGCCGTGGGAGCCGCAGGAGATCTGGACGCTCGCGGCGGCCGCGCTGGCGCAGCGCCCCGCGGTGATCTCCGTGTTCGTCACCCGGCCCAGCGAGCTGGTCCTCGACCGGCCGAGCCTCGGCCTGGCGCCGGCGGAGACGGCCGTCACCGGCGTCTACGTGCTGCGAGAGCCGGCCGGCGAGCCCGACGTGACCGTCATGCTCCAGGAGAGCGCCGTCGCCTACGCGTTCGTCGAGGAGGCGTTGCCCCTGCTCGAGGCGATGGGCATCGACACGCTGGTCTACTACGTCGCCAGCGCCGAGCTCTTCGACCTGCTGCCGCCTGACGAGCGGCGCGCGATCCTGCCGCAGGCGCGCGCCGCCGAAGCCATCGGCGTCACCGGCTTCACCATGCCGACGCTGTACCGCTGGGTGACGAGCGATGCTGGCCGCGCGGCCAGCCTCCACCCGTTCCGCAAGGGCCACTACCTGGGCAGTGGCCCAGGTGAGATGGTGCTGGCCGAGGCGGGGCTCGACGGAGACAGCCAGGCGCGCGCCATAGCAGCCTACGTCGCGGCGCGCGCCGGCTCACACTGACTCAAGGAGGACCCATGACCGAGCCCAAGGAGATCGCCCAGGCAGCTGACGAGGTCGCTCCCGGGCTTTGGCACTGGCACATCAGCAACAGCGGCATCGGCGGGCACATCTCCAGTTCACAGGCGGTGATGACGCACGACGGTTGCCTGATGGTCGACCCCGTCGGCCTCGCCGACTCGGCGATCGCGGGGCTGCCACGGCCGATGGCCACGCTGCTCACGGCGCGCTGCCATCAGCGCGCCGCCTGGCGCTACCGCCGCGAGCTGGGCGCCGAGGTCTGGCTGCCCGGCGACGCGTCGGCCGCCGACGAGGAGCCGGACCACCGCTACACGGACGGCGACCTGCTGCCCGGCGGCCTGCGTGCCTTTCGCACGCCGGGCCCGGAGTGGCCGCACTACTCGTTTCTGCTCGAGGATGAGCCGGGCGTCGTCTTCTGTTCGGACCTGCTCATGAGCGACGAAAGCGGCCTGCACTTCATCCCGCCCCAACTCCACGACGACCCTGCTGCGACGCGCGCCAGCGTCGAGTACCTGCTGGGGCTGCCGTTCGGGATCCTGTGCTTGGCCCACGGAGCGCCGATCACCGACGACCCGAAGGCGGCGCTGCGCGAGGTCCTCGCCCAGACGACCTG
>JBBQFA010000402.1:0-1839 GCA_038321515.1 Thermoleophilia bacterium
AAATCGTCATGCCGACCTATGCCGAGGCTTTCGTCGAGGCTGGTTTCAATGCGCTCGTCTTCGACTACCGCAATCTCGGCGTCAGCGACGGCGATGATCGCCAGCATCTCGACCCCTGGGCACAGGTTCGCGACTACCAGAACGCCGTCAGCTTCCTGGAGCGCCACGACGAGGTCGATCCGAAGCGGATCGGCGCCTGGGGCATCTCCTACTCGGGCGGCCATGTCCTGATCCTCGCCGCCATCGACCCGCGGGTTAAGAGCATCGTCTCGCAGATCCCGGTCGTCGACGGCTATGAGAACATGCGGCGCGTCCATGGCACGATGGAGTTCCGGGCGCTCTGGAAGCTGATCCTCGAGGACCGGAAGCTCCGCTACGAGAAGGGCGAGCGGCTCTACTTGCCGCACGCAGTGGCCGACCCAAACACGGAAGTGTCGGCCTGGCCGTTCCCGGAGACGGTCAAGACGTTCATGGAGATCAAGGCGTCGCACGCGCCGCTGTACCAGAACCGGAGCAGCGTCGAATCGGTCGACCTGCTCATGCAGTACGACATCGGGCCGTTCGTGCGGCGCGTCTACAATACGCCGACGATGATGATCGTCGCCGAGGGTGACGATCTCACGCTGTGGGACCTCGAGATCGGCGCCTTCAACCAGATCCCGACGACCAGGAAGAAGCTCCATGTCATTCCGCACACGACGCACATGAAGCTGTACTCGGACCAGGCGAAGCTTAAGGACGCAGCGAGCCTGGCCCGGGATTGGTTCGCCGAGACGCTGTGACTAAGGACGCCCTCAACGATAACTGAATCGATTTGGTTGTCTTGAGCTGCGGCGGTGTGACTCAGGTGCGCGCGATTCCCTGGTTGGGCGACGCGGGTTACCCGTTGCGACATGATCGACCGGTCGGGGATCGAGCAGCGGTGGGATGCGGACGGCTCGAAGCGAGACGAGCGAGGCCGCCGCGTGTTCGCCGCGAGCGAGGCGCGGGCGGCCGGCCGGGGCGGGGTGGCGGCGGTCTCGCGGATCACCGGGCTCGCCCGCTCGACGATTGGGCGTGGGCTCAAAGACCTTGACGCACCATTCCCGGCGGGCGGACGCGTGCGGCGTGAGGGCGGCGGCCCGCGACCGCTGACCGACCGCGATGCGAGCCTGCTCGCCGACCTCGAGCGCCTGGTCGAGCCCGCCACGCGCGGCGATCCCGAGCGCGCGCTCCTGTGGGCGTCCAAGAGCTGCGACAAGCTGGCCGCGGCCCTTTGCGACATGGGTCATGCGGTCAGCCCCAACACCGTGCGCAAGCTGCTCACCCGGCTGGGGTTCTCGCGCCAGGCCAACCGCAAGGCGGACGAAGGCTCGAGACACCCCGACCGCAACGCCCAGTTCGAGCACATCAACAAGAAGGTGATCGCCGCGCAGGGGGCGGGCGAGCCGGTGATCTCGGTGGACACCAAGAAGAAGGAGCTGGTCGGCGCCTACAAGAACGGCGGGACCGACTACCGCCCCAAGGGCGATCCGCTCCGCGTCAAGGTGCACGACTTCGAGGACAGGCGCCTGGGCAAGGTCGCGCCTTACGGGGTGTACGACGTGACCGCGGACGAGGCCTGGGTCAGCGTCGGGATCACCGCGGACACGGCGCAATTCGCCGTCCAGTCCATCCGCACGTGGCTTCATCGCATGGGGCGCGCTCGCTATCCCGAGGCGAAGAAGCTGCTGATCACGGCGGACTGCGGGGGCTCGAACGGCGCGCGGGTCAGACTGTGGAAAGTCGAACTGCAGAAGCTCGCCGACGAGACCGGGCTCACGCTCGAAGTCTGCCACTATCCGCCGGGCACGTCGAAGT
>JBBQFA010000403.1:0-1826 GCA_038321515.1 Thermoleophilia bacterium
GTACGCGACCCGCAGGTCGCCCTCCGCCGCGCTGTCGTCGAGAGTCTGCGCGAACGGGTGGATCTCGGCCATGTAGAAGGTGCCGCCCGGCTTGAGATGGCGAGCGACGATGCCGGCCCAGGGCTCCAGGTCGGGCAGCCACTCGATAGCGCCCCAGTTGACGAAGACGACGTCGAACTCGCGCTCGCCGAGATGTGCGTCGGCGTCGTAGAGATCGGAGCAGATGAACTCGGCGCGCCCGGCCAGGCCGACTTCGTCGGCCAGCCGGCGCGCCAGCGCCACGGCCTCGTCGGAGAAGTCGAGGCCCACGACGCTCGCGCCTCGGCGCGCCCAGCTCATGGTGTCGAGGCCGAAGTGGCACTGCAGGTGCAACAGGGTCGTACCCTCGTGGATGTACGGCCCGAGCTCCTCCAGCTCGACGGGCTTGAGCGCCGTCTCACCGGCCTTGAAGCCCGCCGTGTTGTAGCCCGGGGCGTGCTCGTGGATCCGCGTCCAGGCGTTCCAGAGCTGGAGGTTCGCGGCGCGCGCCTCGGCGGGGATCAGATCGGCGCCGGCGGGGCCGCCTGCGGCCTGCCCGGCGCCGTTCGCCGCTTCACTCATCTCAGGGTGCCCGCCTCTCCAGCGTCCGGTCTCCCTGTCCGCGCACGCGCGGCGCGGACAGGCCGGGTCACATCGTACACGAGCGCTGGCCGCATGCTACGGCGGCGCGCTCCGGTGGCGAGGCCACGCACAGGCTCGAGATGTCGATCGTTCGACTCAGTCGGGCACCCGGTAGGCCACGGAGCGGATCAGGCCGATGGTCTCGCCGTTCTCGCCGACCGTCGTCGAGTCACTCACCGAGAACACCTTGTCGGCACCCTCGTCGTTCAGAAACGCCGTCACCTGCGAGTCGAGCGCCTCCAGCTCCCGGACGGTCTCGAAGATCCTGATCGGCGTCGCAAACGTCCTCACCTTGATCATTGCACTCCCTTCCGCGCCGGCCTCGTGGCGGCCGATGACTGCTCCATTCCCGCGCGCGCCCAACTGTAACGCCGCCGGCGCTCGCTCGCGGTGCGGCGACGGGGCGCCTCTCGACGCGACGAAGGGACGTTTTGACTAATCGCGCTGGGCGTTTGCGTGGCTTTTGAGTATCGCAAGCCTTGGCTGCTGACCCATCCTGCGATAGAGTGCGCTCGGTGAGCACAGACTACGATAAAGACGGCATCTATCTCGGCAGGCTGGCGGACGTCTTTGGCGACCCCACGCGCCGAGGTATCTATCGACGCCTTCGCGAGTGCGACTCGCCCCAGTCGGCCACCGAGGTGGCCGAGGTTTTCGGCCTGCACCGCACGGTCGCCCGCGCCCACCTTGAGAAGCTGACCGAGCTCGGTCTCGTGGAGACGGCGACGCGTCGCCGCGCCGGCGGCGGCCGCCCGGCCAAGACGTACGCGCTCACGGCGGCTCGGCTGGAGGTCATGCTGCCGCCGCGTCGCTACGAGCGTCTGGCCGCGATGCTGCTGCGCCTGCTCGACGAGTCGCTCGACCCCAAGGTCGCGGCGGCGGCGGCCACCGCCCTCGGCCGCACGTATGGTGAGGAGATGGCGGTCGCGATCGCCGGCGAGGGCGTGCCGCCGCCTGTGAGACTGTCCCCGCGCGCTGTCGTGGACTGGATGGACAGCGCCGGGTATGGCGCGAAACTGACGTCCAACGGCGAGGGCCCGGTGATCGAGATTCACAACTGCGTCTATCGCGAGCTCTCACTGAGTAGCCCCGACATCGTCTGCAGTCTCGACAAGGGCATGCTCTGCGGCATGCTCGGCGTCGACGCGCAGGCGCACACGCAAACC
>JBBQFA010000404.1:0-1818 GCA_038321515.1 Thermoleophilia bacterium
ACGGCGCCACGCCCGACGCGCCGGAACTCCGCCTCAGTCCACGGATGGGCGGCGATGATCGCCGGGCCGATGTCGACGTAGGCGTCGAGCTGACCGGTGAGGATCCGCGTCACTCCGTAGGTGGCGGAGCCGATGTCGAAGACGCCACCACCGACCGACGAGACGTCGATGAGCTCCTCGAGGACGCTCGCCAATATCACCGCCGGGCGGCCGCGAAAGCCGAGCGTCCAGAAGATGTTCTCGAGCTCGGCGCTCGTCGTCGGGACGAAGGGGATCTCTTCGCCGGAGGCGCGCGTCATGCTGAAGCCGGCGCCCTTTTCGGCGACGAAGAGGTCGCCGCCCTTGATCTCCTGGATCACGCCGGCGACCACGTCGCCCATCGTCGGCGTCGGCAAGGCGGGCACGGCGGCGATGCTCACGCAGGCCATCTCGAAGCCCGCCGCCGCCGGCCGGGTGCCGTCGATAGGGTCGACGATGAGGATCAGCTCGGGGTCGCTCGCGCCCTGCAGGCCGCCGTCCTCGGAGTAGTAGGCCCAGGTGGGCAGCTCGGCGGCCATGTACTCGACGAGCAGCCGCTCGGCGATCTCGTCGATGCTGAAGGTGACGTCGCCGCCGACGGCCACGCCGGCGTGCCCCCGGGCAGCGTGCCGGCCGAGCGACGGCAGGACGACCTCCCGCAGGCGGCCGCACAGGTCGATAAGTCTGCTGGTCGTCTCGTGCATCGAGCTCCCGGATCGGCGCGGCCGGCGGTGACCGGCGGTGAGGGCCTCACATTCTACCCTGCTATACTCGGCGTGCCGACCGGCCGCCGCCGCTCCTCGCCGCCGCTCGCCCCTGACGATGACCCCGCTGCCCGCCATTCCATGACAGGACCGCCCGCACCCGCCGGGACCATCGCCTACCGTGGTCCCGGTGACTCGATCTATCTCAACCTCACCAACCGTTGCTCCAGCGACTGCGAGTTCTGTCTGCGCGAGTGGACCGACGGCGTGTACGGCGAGCACCTCGTCCTCGATCACGAGCCGGAGGCCCCGGAGGTCATGCAGGCTATCGAGCTGGAGTTTCTCGACGGGCCGGCGGAAGAGGTCGTCTTCTGCGGCTTCGGCGAGCCGACGATGCGGTTCGACGTCGTGCTGGCCGTCAGCGAGTGGCTGCGGCTGCGGCGCATCCGCAGCCGGCTCGACACCAACGGCCACGGCCAACTCCTCAACCCCGACGTGGACGTGCCGGCGGCCCTGGCGGCGGCCGGCCTCGGCGCCGTCACCGTCAGCCTCAACGCCGCCGATCCGGAATCGTACGACCGCGTCTGCCGCCCTGTGTTCGCCAAGTCCTACAGGGCCGTGCTGCGTTTCGCCGAACAGTGTCTGGAGCATGGAATAGAGACCACGCTGACCGCCGTCGACTATCCGGGCGCCGACCTGCCCGGCGTCGCCGACCTCGCGGCCGCGCTGGGCGCGGGCTTCAGGGCCCGCGGCTACGCGGCTCCGCGCCCGCGTCAAGCAGCTGAGAAGGGAGACCGTTGATGGCCGAATCAGGGGCGCGCATCCTGCTCGTCGACGACGAGGAGGCGATCCTCAAGCTCCTGCGCTTTCCGCTCGAGAAGGAGGGCTACCAGGTGGTCACCGCCCGCGACGGCGACGAAGCCCTCGAGACCTTCGCGCGCGAGGACTTCGACCTCATCATCCTCGACATCATGCTGCCGCACGTGGACGGCATGGAGGTCTGCCGACGCGTCCGCGCCCAAAGCATCGTCCCGATCATCATGCTCACCGCCAAGAGCGACGAGTTCGACAAGGTCCTCGGCCTCGAGATCGGCGC
>JBBQFA010000405.1:0-1808 GCA_038321515.1 Thermoleophilia bacterium
TGGGAGTGTGGGTAGTGCGAAAGGTAGGTGAGTCTTGGATTCGTCCATATGGCCGATCTGCGTCCAAGGGAGGCGCCCGCACATGGCGGAGCCAGACTGCCGCACAATCAACCGGCCCTATCCCAGCCGGAGGGACTGCCGCGAGCTCCCGTGATGGTCGAGCACCGTTGATGGCGAGGTCGGCACGTTGGCGGCTGGAGTTGATGCCTCGTGCTAGGTGGTAGGCTGGTCTGGGTCGACCTCGCCAACTCCCCGCACGTGCTGTTCTTCGCGCCGATCATCCGGGAGTTGCACCGGCGCGGCATCGCAACGGCCGTCACCGCGCGGGAGTTCGCGCAGACCGTCCCGCTGTGCGAGGAGTTCGGCATCACCGTCGAGGTCATCGGGCGGCACGGCGGTGGCGGGCTGGTCGGCAAGGGCCGCAGCCTCGCCGATCGGGTGCGCGGCCTGCGCAGCTTCGCCGCGCGCACGTGCCCCGCGGTCGCCGTCAGTCACAATTCCTACGCGCAGACCGTGGCTGCGCGCTCGCTGGGCATTCCCGTCATGACCGCCATGGACTACGAGGTCCAGCCGGCGAACCACCTGGCGTTCCGTTGCGCCGACCTGGTTGCCGTGCCCGACGTCTTCCCGCTCGATCGCCTGCGGGCGCAGGGCGCTCGGCCGGGTAAGACGTGGAGGTACCCCGGCCTCAAGGAACACATCGCCCTGGCAGGGTTCATTCCCAAGCCCGGGTATCTGGCGGCGCAGGGGTTCAACGACGATCGTCCGCTGGCCGTCGTCCGCCCGCCGGCCGGCATGGCGCTCTACCATCGCTTTGAGAACCTGCTCTTTTGTTGCCTGCTGCGTCGGCTGCAGCGAGATGCGGCGGTGCGGACCATCGTGCTGCCACGCACCGCAGACCAGGCCGCGGCGCTGGAGCGCGGGGGCTTCGGCGAGCTGCTCTGGCGCGGCGAGGCGTTTGACGGCCGGCAACTCGTGGCCGGCGCCGACGCCGTCATCAGCGCCGGCGGCAGCATGAACCGCGAGGCGGCGGTGCTCGGCACCCCCGCGTACTCGATCTACGCGGGCAAGCTCGCCGCCGTCGACCGGGCGCTCGTCGCCGGCGGCCGGCTCACGCTGCTGACAAGCGAGGCCGATATCGACGGCATGAGCATCACCGCCAAACCCGCGGCGGCCGTTGCCGCCGTCGGCGACCGTCTGCTCCGCGAGTTCGTCGACCGTCTTCTTGGCTTGGCGGCCCGATGAGCTCGCCGCGAGAAGTGCGCCTGCTGCACGTCGCCGGCGCGCGGCCCAACTTCATGAAGGTCGCGCCAGTGATGGCTGCTGTCGCGGCCTGGAACGCGGCTGCGGAGGCGCCGGGCGACGCCGGCACGAGCACCGTGCGCTTCTCCCAGACGCTCGTCCACACCGGCCAGCACTACGATGCGCAGATGAGCGACGTCTTCTTCCGCGACCTCGGCCTGCCGGAGCCCGACCACTGTCTCGAGGTCGGGTCGGGCTCACACGCCGCGCAGACGGGGGCCGTGCTCGAGCGCCTCGAGCCGCTGCTCCTGGCCGCGCGCCCGGACTTGGTCGTCGTCGTGGGCGACGTCAACTCCACGCTCGCGGCGGCGCTCTGCGCCGCCAAGCTGCAGATCCCCGTCGCGCACGTCGAGGCCGGGCTGCGGAGCGGCGACCGCAGCATGCCCGAGGAGCTCAACCGGCTGCTCACCGACCAGCTCGCCGAACTCTTGTTCACAACGGAGCCCGCCGCGGCCGTCAACCTCGGTCGCGAGGGCATCGCGCCCGAGCGCGTCCACTTCGTCGGC
>JBBQFA010000406.1:0-1788 GCA_038321515.1 Thermoleophilia bacterium
AGAACCTGCGCATCAGCGGCAACGCCCACCTGATCATGCCGTACCACCTGCTCCTGGACGGCGCCAACGAGCAGCAGCTCGGCAAGTTCAAGATCGGCACCACCGGGCGCGGCATCGGCCCCTGCTACGTCGACAAATACAAGCGCATCGGCATCCGCGTGCAGGACCTGCTCGACGAGAAGATCCTGCGGCGCAAGATCCACACGGCGCTGAACGAGAAGAACTTTCTGCTGCAGCGCTACGACATCGGCGTGCTCGACCCAGATCAGGTCACGGACGAGCTGATGAGCTACCGCGCGCGCATGGAGCCGTACATCTGCGACGCGAGCCTGCTGATCAACGACGCCCTCGACCACGACCAGCACGTGCTCTTCGAAGGTGCCCAAGGCGCGCTGCTGGACATCGACTTCGGCAGCTATCCCTTCGTCACCAGCAGCAACCCGATCGCCGGCGCGGCGTGCACCGGCACCGGCGTCGGTCCCACCCGCATCGACCACGTCATCGGCGTCGCCAAGACGTACACGACGCGGGTCGGCGAAGGCCCCTTCCCGACCGAGCTCTTTGACGAGACCGGCGCCGCCATGCGCGACGTCGGCCACGAGTTCGGCACCACCACGGGGCGCGAGCGCCGCTGCGGCTGGCTCGACCTGGTGGCGCTCAAGTACGCCGTGCGTCTCAGCGGTATCACCCACCTGGCGCTGACCAAGCTCGACGTGCTCAGCGGCCTGCCGGTGCTCAAGGTCTGCACGACGTACAAGGCCGGCCGCAAGGTGCTCGACGAGTTCCCGCTGCGCCAGACCGACTTCCACCACGCCAAGCCACTCTACGAGGAGCTACCGGGCTGGACGGAGGACATCCGCGAGTGCGAGACCTGGCAGGACCTGCCGCAGGCGGCCCGCGACTACGTCCAGTACATCGCGGAGTTCACCAAGACGCGGGTGAAGTTCATCGCCGTCGGCCCCGGCCGCGAAGAGACGATCATCCTGCCGAGGAGTATCGGGCGCGGCGGCGCCGTCTGACGGCCGTCGCCTGACACGACCCTGACGAAGAAGGGGGGGGCGCTCGCAGCGCCCCCCCCCTTCTTCGTGTGCGTTCCTGGCGGTCCCTCAGACAGTGCCCACGATCAATTTGGCTAGCGCCGCCGGTGAAGCGGATCTCGTAGCGGTTCACGGCGTCGGCGAAGCCGCCGGAGGCGAGCACCGTGCGGCCGCCGACAGCGCCGAAGCGCTGGGCGTCGAAGATGAGTTCGCTGGCGCCGCCCGAGAGGCGCAATGCACTGAGGTCGGCGGTGAGCTTCCACATGCCGCCGCGGAGCGAGATGTCCCACGGCACCGCCGCATTGAGCGCGAGAAGGCTCACGGCGCCCAGCGGAGGAGCGCCGAGCCAGTCGATCTGACAAGACGGGCAGCCGCCGGCCATCGGTGTGATAATCCTCATGGTCAGCACCGGCGCACAGAAGGACCCTCGTGAGGCGCATCTTGCCACGGCATCTCAAGGCGGACGTCGAGTGGAAGGGCCTCATGGCGCTCAACGAGGTCGACAAACGGCTGCGCCTGCCGCGCCGCCAGCACGCGACCGCGACTCCCGACCGCTTCCCTCGATGCGCGGAGACTCGCGGCGTCATGGTCGCCATGCGCGACGGCGTAGGCCTCTCGACCGACGTGTACCGGCCGGCGGATGCGGACGGCCGGGTCTGCGAAGAGCGGCTCCCGGCCGTCCTCATCCGCCTCCCCTACGGCAAGGACGACCCCTACGCGAACATGCCCGCGCACGGCCGCTACTGGGCGC
>JBBQFA010000407.1:0-1786 GCA_038321515.1 Thermoleophilia bacterium
AAGATCTCGGCGCACGTGGACGACGCCGTCACCAAGGGAGCCGAAGTGCTGGCGGGCGGGCGCCCGCGCCCCGACCTCGGCCCGTACTTCTACGAGCCGACGCTGCTCGCCGGGGTCAGCGAAGATATGGAGCTGTGCCGCAGCGAGACGTTCGGCCCGGTCGCGGCCGTCTACCGCTGCGGCTCGGTCGACGAGATGGTCATGCGCGCCAACGACAGCGAGTATGGGCTCAACGCCAGCGTCTGGACGCGCGACGCCGGCGCCGGCCGCGAGATCGCCGCGCGCCTCGAGTGTGGCACCGTCAACGTCAACGAGGCCTACGCCGCCACGTGGGCCTCGGCGGCGCCGATGGGCGGCTGGAAGCAGTCGGGGCTGGGGCGCCGCCACGGCCGTCACGGCATCCTCAAGTACACAGAGGCGCAGACGGTGGCCGTGGAGCACGTGCTCAACATCGGCACGCCACCCATTCTCAAGCACGGCCAGTACGCGGCGGTCATGACCGCCGCCGTGCGGCTGCTCAAGCACGTGCCCGGCATCAAGTAGACGATCGAGGAGGGGCCGAGTGACCGCCATCCACAACAAGCACGTGCTCGTGACCGGCGGCGCGTCCGGGATCGGCCGGCTGCTCGCGCTCCGCTGCGCCGCGCTCGGCGCCACCGTGACGATCTGGGACCTGGACGCCGCCGGCGCCAAGGCGGCGGCCGCCGAGGCGGCCGCCCGGGGCGCCGGCGGCGCTCACGCCTTCGCCTGCGACGTCAGCGACCGCAAGCAGGTGTACGCGCGCGCCGACGAGGTGCGCGCCGCCGCCGGCGACGTCGACGTCCTCGTCAACAACGCCGGCATCGTCAGTGGGCAGCCGCTCCTGGATCTGCCCGACGAGAAGATCGAGCGCACCTTCGCCGTCAACACTCTGGCGTTGTTCTGGATGACCAAGGCGTTTCTGCCGGCGATGGTGGCGCGCGGCAGCGGCCACGTCGTCACCGTGGCCTCGGCCGCGGGCCTCGTCGGCTCGCCGCGCGAGACCGACTACGCGGCCAGCAAGTTCGCCGCGGTCGGCTTCAACGAGGCGCTGCGGGCGGAGCTGCGGCGCAGCTCCCCCGGCGTCCGCACCACCGTGGTCTGCCCCTTCTACATCGACACCGGCATGTTCGCCGGCGTCAAGACGCGCTTTCCCCTGCTGCTGCCGATCCTCAAGGAGGGTGACGTGGCGGCAGCCATCGTGAGCGCGATCCAGCACGACCGCGCCGTGGTGCAGATGCCCTTCATGGTCCGCACGCTGCCGGCGATGCGGCTGCTACCGGTGTGGGCCTTTGACAGGCTCGCCGATTTCTTCGGCATCAACGGCGCGATGGATGGGTTCACGGGGCGCGCCGCGCCGGCCGCGGGGGAGCAAACGAAGAGCGTTTGAGGCGTGGGGCCGCCGAAGCTCGCGAGCCGCTAGAGCCGGAACTCGTGGCGGCAGAAGGTGTCGCCGGCGCTCAGAGAGTGGGTTTGCGTGTGCGCCTGCGCGTCGACGCCGAGCATGCCGCAGAGCATGCCCTTGTCGAGACTGCAGACGATGTCGGGGCTACTCAGCGAGAGTTCGCGATAGACGCAATTGTGGATCTCGATCACCGCCGGGCCCTCGCCGTTGGACGTCAGTTTCGCGCCATACCCGGCGCTGTCCATCCAGTCCACGACAGCGCGCGCGGACAGTCTCACAGGCGGCGGCACGCCCTCGCCGGCGATCGCGACCGCCATCTCCTCACCATACGTGCGGCCGAGGGCGGTGGCCGCCGCCGCCGCG
>JBBQFA010000408.1:0-1752 GCA_038321515.1 Thermoleophilia bacterium
CACCCAAGGTCGTGATGCCGCCGTGGCCGAGAAGCAGAGCCTGAAACGTGAGGACGATCGTCCCGACCAGGACCATCACCCATGGGCCGAACAGGATCGACCCCAGGCCGATGCCGGTGGCATGCGAAGAGCTGCCTGTGACCGATGGGAGCTTGAGTGCCGACAGCACGAAGCAGAACCCTCCGGCTGCTCCCAGGAGGAGCAGTGACGAGCGCTTCTCGGCGATCGTCCTGCGCGTGCTGCGCACGCTTTGGACGACCGCTGGAGCCGCCGCGGCGGCCCAGATCGCGCAGTACGCAGGCGGTAGATAGCCCTCCATGATGTGCATGCTCAGGCCCCGTCTGTGGTCGGGGTCGCCGGTGGGTCGGCGCCTTGAACAAGCGGCCCGCGAGTGGTGCCGCGGCGGCGAGTGGGGCTATCCTGTGCGACGAACGTACACGTTGCTGAGAGGACGGAGTCACGAGCGAGCACACGGGCGCGAGGCGCGGGTCCCGGCCGGCTTACTATCCAGTGGCGCTGGACATTGAAGGGCGCGCCTGCCTGGTCGTGGGCGGCGGCAGCGTTGCCCGGCGCAAAGTCGACGGGCTCCTTGCGGCCGGCGGCGCCGTCACCGTAGTGGCGCCGGAATGTCTGCCGATGCCAGACGGAGTCTCCGTGGCCTTGCGTCCGTTCCAGCAGGGCGACCTCGCCGGCGTGGCGCTGGCGGTCGCCGCCAGCGATGACCGCGAGCTCAACGCCCTCGTCGCACGCCGGGCGCGCGACCAAGGCATCTGGGTGAATGTCGTCGACGATCCGCGTGCGGGCACCGTGATCCTGCCTGCCGTGGCGCAGCGCGGTTCCCTGCAGATCGCGGTGTCGACGGGGGGAGCCAGCCCCGCCCTCGCGCAGCGTCTTCGCGAGCGGCTCGAGAAGGAGTTCGGCGCCGAGTACGGCGACCTGGTCGCCCTGCTCGGCGAGCTGCGTGCCGAGTGGGAGCCGCGCGCAGTCGCGGCCGGCGTCCCGCCGGCCGCGCGGCGCGCGGCATGGCACGCGGTACTCGACCTGCCGCTCGCCGAGCTCATCGCCGACGGTCGACGCGAAGAGGCTGAGGCGCGGGCGCGAACGGTGCTTGAGCTGGCGCTCGGCGAGCACGACGCGGGCGGAGGGAGCCAAAGCGCCGCGCGCCGCTAGACCGGCGGACGCGGCGGTCACGGCGACAACGGCCGCGGGGCGAGCGGACGCGGAGGTCACGCCGGCGCCGGTCCCAGGCGCTCGATGACCAGGCGTACGAGGGCGGCCGGCGAAGCCCCTGCCGCCTCTGCGTCCACGCGCAGCCCCAGGCTCTCAGCCGTCGCTGTGGTGGACGGGCCGATACTCACCGTCACCTGACCATCGGCCGGACCACCCGGGTAGGCCTCGATGAAACGCCGGACGGTATTGGAGCTGGCGAAGGCGACGGCGTCGAACTCGGCGATGCCGGGCAGCGGCGCCCGCTCGTCGACGACGAGGTGGAACACGGGCAGCTCGCTCACCGCTGCGCCGCGCTCGGCCAGACCACGAGCCGTGTGCGGGTCGCCGGCCTCCTCGCCGATGAGGAGGAGCGTCGCGTCGGCTGGGGCCGGCAAGCCGGCGGCGAAGCCGGCGGCCGTCTCCGGCGCGTAGTCCACGCGGAGGCCACGGCGGTGCAGATGGGCGGCGGTGGCCGGGCCGACGGCCGCCAGACGTGCGCCGCCCAAGGCGCGTACGTCGCGGCCCTGGCCGCCGAATTGTTCG
>JBBQFA010000409.1:0-1732 GCA_038321515.1 Thermoleophilia bacterium
GTAGAGCTGCAGGGTGTAGCCGAGCGACGCCGCCCAGCCGCCGAAGAAGCCGAGGTGGGCGGCGTTGCCGAACAGCGCGTCGACCTGCGGCAGCATGACGTCGGCGATGAGCAGCTTCTTGGCCATGCCGCAGGCGATGAAGAAGAGGCCGAGGGCCGCCAGACGCGACGTCAGGCGGCGCGGCGCGTGGTCGAAGGTGCTCTCCACGTCGCGGTAGCGCAGGATCGGCCCGGCGATGGCGCGCGGGAACATGGCGATGAAGGCCGAGTAGCGGATGAAGCTGCCTGTCGCGTGCAGGTCGCCGCGGTACACGTCGACCACGTAGCCCATGGCGCTGAACGTGTAGAAGGAGATGCCCAGCGGCAGCAGGATGCGTAGGGAGGGGAAGGCGAGGTCGAGGCCGACCGCGGCGCCGAGTCCGTCCAGGGAGTCGAGAAAGAAGCCGCGGTACTTGAAGTAGCCGAGGATCGCGACGTTGGCGACCAGCACGACGGCGAGGATCCAGCGGCGGCGCGCCTTCGTGCCGCCGCGCTCGAGCAGCAGGCCGGCGACCCAGTCGACGAGCGTCGCGCCGACCATGATCGGCACGAACTGCCAGCTGAACCAGCCGACGAACATCCACGAGGCGAAGGTCAGAAAGGCGAGGCGCCAGACCGGCGGCCGGATGAGCCAGTACACCAGCAGGGTGACCGGCAGAAAGGCGAACAGGAACGTGTAGCTCGTGAGCTGGATGTGACTCCCCCTTGGGCGGCGACATCCTATCAGCGGGGGGAGCGTGTGCGGGCGCCCGCGTGGGTCGCGCCCGCGCCCGCCTGAGCCGTCGGCCGTCGCGCCCGCTCGGCTTGGCCCCGGTCGGGTATGCTCGGCGCATGCGACCGACCGCCGACGAGCTCGCCGCCACCCTTGGGCTGGCGCCACACCCCGAGGGCGGCTTCTTTCGCGAGACCTACCGCGCCTCGCAAGTGCTGCGCACGGCGCGCGGCGACCGCGCGGCGTCCACCGCGATCCTGTTTCTCGTGACCGCCGGCTCCGTCAGTCGGTTGCATCGGCTCACGAGCGACGAGCTCTGGGTGTTCCAGGGCGGGTGGCCACTCGAGCTGGTGACGATCTCCGAGGACGGTGCGTCGCTGGTGCGCGTACTCGGCGACTTCGTGGAGATCCTGCGGAGCCACGACGACGCCATGCCGCCGACGGCGCAGCTTCGAGGGGGCATTCCAGAGGCCGCGGGCGAACGGCTGCCGCAGGCGCTGGTGCCGGCCGGCAGCTGGCAGGGCGCCCGCCTTGCGAGTGGCCCGCACCTGCCGGCCGAGCGCGCCTGGGCACTCGTCAGCTGCATCGTGACTCCCGGCTTCGACTTCGCGGACTTCGAGCTCGGCGAGCGGGCGGCGCTGCTCGCCGCCCACCCGCAGCATGCGGCGATGATCCGGGCGCTGACCTGATCCGGGCGCATCCGAGCGGCGCCCGGGCGGACGCAGCAGCGCCCGGGTCCTCCGCCGACATGCCGGAACCGCAGTCGTGCCCTGCGCGCAGAGCGCCACCCGGCTCCGTCCCGGCTGCGTGATACGCTCCGGCCGCGAATGACTGAAGAGGCCCCTCAGGATCACGGACTGCTGGTGAGCGGCCGGTTCCCGGAGCTCGAGGATGCGCTCTGCGAGCGCGTCGCCGAGCTCCGGCGGGGCCGCCCGCTGGCGCCGCTCACGATCGTCGTCGGCTCCGCGGCCGTGCGCACTCG
>JBBQFA010000410.1:0-1720 GCA_038321515.1 Thermoleophilia bacterium
TGCGAGCGGCGCGAGGCGCTCCGGCGGTCGCCGACGCGGGATGAGTCCGCCCGCGCCTCGCACATCGGCAGGCCGCCATGGCCCGAGTCAGCGTGCGGTCGCGACCTGCCTGTCATCCTCGTATGGAGGCGGGGGCCCGTCAACGCTCTCAGCCGCCCAGATCGACAGCGGCGTTCATCTCCCGTTCATGCACCCCCGGCAACACTCCGTGCAGACCCGATCACACGACGATCGCGCGGGCGCCGCAGGCGCTCCCGCGCCAAAGGAGTGAGAAGCATGGATGCAGAGTGGGAAGGCGCCGGGACCGACATCAGCGGTGATGTCGGCGGCTGGGAGGCGCGCGCGAGAGGGCGGGCGCGGTCGCGCCGGCAGGCTCTCGCGCGTCCGCACCGGATCGCGACGAGGGCGAGGCCGAGCAGGCTGCTGGCGCGGCTGCTCGCCGTCGTCGCCGCGATCGGCCTCTTCGTCAGCGTCGCCCTGGTGGCGCCGATCGAGTCGGCGAGCGTGCTCGCCGGCCCCGGCGGCGTGCTCACGGCCGTCGGCCGCGTCACCGCCATGGCCGGCACCTACCTCATGCTGGTCACGCTGCTGCTGATCGCCCGCGTGCCCGCGGTCGAGGCGGCCCTCGGCCAGGATCGGCTCGTGCGGCTGCATCGGCGCCTCGGCCCGGCCATCCTCGGCCTGGTGGGCGTCCACATCGTCGCCGTCACCGTCGGCTACGCGCAGCAGGTCAGCTCCGGGCCGCTGAAGGAACTGGCCACCATGGTCATGACCTTCCCCGGCATGCTGATGGCCGCCGCCGGCCTCGGCCTGCTCGTCATGGCCGGCGTCACCTCGTACCGCTCCGTGCGCCGCACGATGAAGTACGAGACGTGGTGGGCGGTCCACCTCTACACCTATCTCGCGGTGGCCCTGTCGATCCCGCACCAGATCCTCACGGGGGCGCCGTTCGTCGGCCGCCCGCTGGCCACCGGCTTCTGGCTGACGCTCTGGTTCGCCACCGCCGGCGCGGTGATCGTCTACCGTTGGGGTCTGCCGCTGACCCGCAGCCTGCGGCATCGCGTGCGGGTCACCGCGGTCGAAGAGGAGACCCCCGGCGTGGTCTCGGTGACGATGCGCGGCAGTCACCTCGACAAGCTCCAGGCCTCCGGCGGTCAGTTCCTGCACTGGCGCTTCCTCAAGCGCGGCATGTGGTGGCAGGCGCACCCTTACTCGCTCTCGGCCGTACCGACCACGAACCAGATGCGCATCACCGTCAAGGACCTCGGCGACCACAGCAACTCGCTGGCGACCATCAAGCCCGGCACGCGCGTGGCCATCGAGGGGCCCTACGGGGCCTTCACCCACCACGCGCGGCACACCGACCGGGTGCTGCTCGTCGCCGCCGGCGTCGGCGTCACGCCCGTCCGCGCGTTGGTCGAAGACCTGCCCTGGCACGTGGATGTGGTCGCGATCCTGCGCGGCCGTAGCCGGCGCGACCTTGCCCTGCGCGACGAGCTCGCGCATCTGGTCGGCGAGCGCGGCGGGCGGCTGCACGAAGTCGTAGGCCCGAGTTCTCAGGCCCGCCTGGACGCCACCGAACTGAACCAGCTGGTGCCCGACATCGCCGACCGTGACGTCTACGTCTGCGGCCCCAGCGGCTTCATGCGCGGCGTCATCGAAGCGGCCCGCAGCCTTGGCGTCCCCGGCGAGCGCATCCATCACGAGGACTTCGCCTTCT
>JBBQFA010000411.1:0-1714 GCA_038321515.1 Thermoleophilia bacterium
AAGATGGCCGAGGAGGACAAGCACCTCACCGAGGCCGACTGGCGTGAGGGCATCACGGCGTCCTGCCCCAAGTGCGGCGCGCCGCAGGCGACGAACGCCAAGTTCTGCGCCGGCTGCGGCGCCGATCTCAAGTCGGCGGCCCACTGCACCCAGTGCGGCGCCAAGCTGCAGCCGAGGCGAAGTTCTGCAACGAGTGCGGCACGAAAGCCGGCTGAATCCGGCATATAGGGCACGACTCTCGATGCTCCAGGGCGACAATTCTGCGATAATCGTCGCCCCGGCGCTTGTCTCCCCCCGTTGCATCTGGTAGAACCAGCGGCAAGAGTGGAGGTCCTCCGCGCCCGCCCGGGCGCGGCCAGGCGACCCCGCCGACCGGCGTCCCCAGCGCAGCCCGCCCCGGAGCGCCGGTCACGAGGAGGGAGACGAGCAGATGAAGGTACTCATCGTCGGCGCCGGCATGCAGGGCCAGGTACTCACCTGGAACCTGGGTCGTAACCCGGCCGTCACGGAGATCGTCGTCAGCGATTACGACGAGAAGCGCGCCCAGTTCGTCGCCGGCCAGGTCGGTAACGGCAAGGCCAAGGCGATGTTCATCAACGCCTCGGACTCGGACATGGTCGCCAAAGCCGGCGACGGCTGCAAGCTCATCGTCAACGCCGTGATCCCGCAGTTCAACAAGGCGATCATGACGGCGTGTCTCAAGTGTGGCGCCGCCTACATGGACATGGCCCAGGGCCAGACCCAGACGCAGACCATCGACGAGGCCTACCTCGACCAGATGACGCTCGCCCCTGAGTTCGCCAAGCAGGGCGTCCTCGCGCTGCTCAGCACCGGCATGGACCCGGGCGTCACCAACACCTTCGCCGCCAACGGCTACGAGGACCTCGACAAGTGCTTCGAGATCCGCATCAAGGACTACGCGCTCTTCGACTCCCCCGTACCGCTGCAGGTGTGGAGCCAGGAGACCTTCTACACCGACTGCGCGCAGCCGCCGCTGCTCTACGAGGACGGCGCGTTCAAGCGCGTCGAGATCTTCGCGCGCCGCGAGCACTACGAGTTCCCGCAGCCGTTCGGCCTCGGCGCCGTGATCTGCCACGACCACGAAGAGGTCAGCACCCTGCCGCGCCTGCTGCCCAAGAAGTTCGGCGACAAGGGCCTGCGCTACGTGGACTTCAAGATGGGCGGCCCCGAGGACGGCATCGACGCCGACCTCGCCTTCGTGAGCTCGGGCATGGCCAGCAAGGAGCCCGTGACGCTCAAGGACGGTAGCAAGGTTCGGCCCATCGACGTCTTCGTCGCCTCCATGCCGCCGAACCCGCCGGCGGATAAGCTCGCCAGGCTCGCCCTGGCCGGCGAGATCACCGACTTCGGCGTCGTCACCGTGGACTGCATCGGCGAGAAGAACGGCAAGCCGGCCACCGTCGGCTACAACATCTTCCCGCCCGACATCAAGTTCGTGAACGGCCTGATCCCCGGCGGCACGAGCGTGAGCTACGGCACCAGCACGCCGTCCAGCATCTATGCCGAGTTCATCATCGAGGACAAGATCACCGACAAGGGCATGATCTGCCCCGAGGAGCTGCCGCGCAGCGTGCGTGACGCCTTCATCGCCGAGCTCGGTGTGCGCACCCTGCCGGTCACGCGCAAGCACGTCGTCGCCGCCAACTGACGCGCGAGGTACTGACTCCACGCACTCACGCGCGACGCACGAAGC
>JBBQFA010000412.1:0-1711 GCA_038321515.1 Thermoleophilia bacterium
GGCGTGCACTACACCGACATGGGCGGGCTCTTTCACGTGACCAAGCAGCAGGTGGAGCTGCACGAGGAGTTCCGCAAGGCCGGCGTCACCGCCGTCATCGCCATGGGCGGCGCGCCCGGCGTCACCAACATCCTGGCGCGCTACGGCGCCGAGCGCCTCGACGTCGTCGAAGAGGCGCACGCGCTGTGCGGCAACGTCGACGACACTGACTGGAGCAACTACGACGGCTGGGTGGTGCCGTACTCGCTGGAGACACTCTGCGACGAGTTCAGCGTCGTGGCACCCGAGTTCATCGACGGCCACTGGGTGATGGACATCAACGGCGGTGAGGGCCCCGAGGAGATCGACTTCGGCGCCCCGGCGGGCAGTCTCGAGGCGCACTTCGCGATCCGCTCCGAGCCCTTCACGTTCTGGCACACGTGGAAGGACCAGGGTCTGAAGAGCGCCACCTTCAAGCTGGCCCTGCCGGCCGAGTTCACCGGCCAGATGCGGTTTCTGAACGCGATCGGCATGACGCGCACCGACGAGGTCGACATCAGCGGCAGCCACGTGCGGCCGCGCGACGTGCTGCTCAAGGTCGTCAGCGAGATCCCACGGCCCGAGGACGTGGTACTCGACGATGTCGACTACCTGGTCGGCGTGGTGCGGGGGCTCAAGGACGGACGCCGGATCGAGTGGCGCGTACGCGCCACGGTGCCGGCGCACAAGGAGTACGGCGCCGGCGGCGGCGACATCGACACCGGCATCCCGCCGGCGATCGTGGCGCGCATGATGGCGCGCGGCGACATCGCCGGCCCCGGCGTCTTCGTGCCCGAGCAGATCGTGCCCTGCGAGCAGTTCTTCACCGAGTTCGCGCGCTGGGGCGTGACCGTCGACGCGCAGATGCGCGAGCTGCTGGCGGCGCCGGAGGGCTGATCGCGGCCGGCCGTCACCGGGGTGAGATGCCTGCGGCTCTCGCCAGTGGCTGGCGGCTTGCCGGCCCATTCGATGTCAGCGGTGGCAACACGGTAGTTCACCTTGAGAATCCGAACAGACCCGACTACCTCAACATCGCCGGCCGGCCTAGCGCTGCACCCTTCGGTGCCGACGCTTCGGATACACTCTGGCCATGGAGACACAACCGACTCCGGGGATGCTCGTGGCGCGCCGAGAGATGGTAGACGAGGCGCGCCGCATCATCGACGAGGCGCGCTCCCGCGGAGTCGTTCTGCGCCTCTTCGGCGGCCTCGCGGTGCGCACCCACTGCGAGCTCGCCTACCTGTGCGAGCGGGACTACTCCGATATCGACCTGGTCGGCCTGCGCCGGCAGGCGAAGCAGATCTACGCCCTCTTCGAGGCGCTCGGCTTCAAGGACAACATCCACGTCAGCCAGGCCACCACCGGCCGGCAACTGCAGTTCTACAAGCGCTGCGACCACCCCGACGCCGAGCGACACTACTTCCTCCATCCCGACGACCACGTGGACGTGTTTCTCGACACCTTTCGCATGGACCACGTCGTGCCACTGGCCGAGCGCCTGGAGATCGAGGACTACACCATCTCGCTCAGCGACGTGCTGCTGACCAAGCTCCAGGCCGCCCAGATCGACGACAAGGACGAGCGCGACGTCGTCAGCCTGCTGGGCCAGGCGCCGCTCGGCGAGAGCGACGCGCGCGGCGTCGTCAACGTGGCCTACGTCGCGCGTCTGTGCGCCGGCGAGTGGGGCCTGTAC
>JBBQFA010000413.1:0-1704 GCA_038321515.1 Thermoleophilia bacterium
AGAAGGTCCTCGTCACCGCGGCTGAGGTCGTGGAGCGCGCCCGCGCCCAGCGCGGCCACGGACCCGCCGGCGACCTGCGTATAGATTGGCCTGCGCTGATCGCCTTCAAGCGCGGGTTCACCGATCCAGCGCCGCAAAGCACCGAGGACTACCTGAAGGGCGCCGGAGTCGAGACCCTGCACGGGGACGCGCACTTCACCGGCCCGGCCTCGCTGGCCGTCGGCGAGGCCCCCCACTCCGCCGAACACATCGTCATCGCCAGCGGCGCCCGGCCGATGCCGCTCGGCATCGAGGGCGAGGAGCTCGTGCTGACGAGCGAGGACTTCATGGCCGCGGAGCGGCTTGGCGAGCGGATCGTGTTCATCGGTGGCGGCTTCATCAGCATGGAGTTCGCCCACGTCGCCGCAGCCGCCGGCGCCTCCGTCACCGTTTGTCACCGCAGCGCCAGCGTACTCAAGGGCTTCGACCCGGACCTCGCGACCATGCTGGTAGAGAGCTACCGCAAGGCCGGCATCGAGGTGCGGACCGAGGCGCCGGTGCTTGGCGTCGAACTCGACGGAGACGCGCTCGTCGTGGTGCTCAGGGACGGAGAGCGACTGCCCTGCGACATGGTGGTCCACGGCGCCGGCCGCATCCCCGACCTCGAGGCTCTCGACCTCGTCGCGGGGGGCGTGGCCTTCGGGCGCCGCGGCGTCGACGTCGACGAGCACCTGCGCAGCGTCTCCAACCACCACGTCTGGGCGGCGGGCGACGCCGCCAGCCGCGGCCTGCCGCTCACCCCTGTCGGCGTCGGGCAGGGGCACCTCGTGGCGCGCAACATCCTCGGGGGCGACGTCGCCTTCGATCCGGCCGCGACGCCCAGCATCGTCTTCTCCGACCCGCCGCTCGCGATGGTCGGCCTGACCGAAGAGCAGGCCGCCGAGCAAGGCCTCAAGGTCGCGGCACGCCTCGTCGATTCGACCGAGTGGGCCACCTCACGGCGCGTGGGCGCCCACGTCTCTGGGGCGAAGGTCCTCGTCGAGCAGGAGACCGGGCGCATCGTGGGCGCTCACCTGCTCGGACACAATGCCGAGGAGGTCATCAACGTCTTCACGGTCGCTATGGTAGGCGGGCTCACTGCTGCCGACTTGAAGGCAGTTCCTTGGGCCTATCCAACCGGGGGGTGGGACATCGTCTACCTCGTCTGAAGCGGCAACAGTCCGGGAGTCGTCAGGACCGCCCGGACAAGGCCGGTGTGTAGTCGCACTTCAGGCAAGTTGCTGGAAGTGCAGGGAACCGCGGGCTCGAACCGGCTCTCTCATCCTCAGGCAAGTTGCTGAAGAGTTGCTGATCCTGCAGGGAAGTCCACGCTCGACCTCGGCGGCGGCCGTGCGGCGAACGGCAGAAAAGGGTGGAGAGCGGGGTGGCCTTGCCTGATTATGAGCCGGCTGCTCTGACCAACTGAGCTATAGGCCCACGCGAGGCAATGATACGCTTTGCGCGACAGTGAATGCACCGCCGAGGGACGGGAGCGCGAGCGATTTGGACGGCACCACCCCGCAACGACCGCCGGGCATGCGCAGCTCGGAGATCATCCGCGTGGCGGCGATCGCCACGCTCACGGTGATCGCCATCATCGCTCTGCTGCTCGTCTTCGTGAAGATCCGCAGCATCCTGCTCTGGGTGCTGATCGGCATCATCCTGGCGATCGCCCTTCAGCCCGCC
>JBBQFA010000414.1:0-1697 GCA_038321515.1 Thermoleophilia bacterium
CCGTCCATGTGGCTCTGCCCGGCCGTGCGGATGACCATCATGTGGTCGGCTCCGTGCCAGGCCGCCATGCGCATGCGGCGGATGTCGTCCTCGAAGCGGCCCGAGGCGATCTCGGTGGTGACGACGCAGTCGGGCTGCGGGTCGATGTCGCCGAAGTAGTGGGCGGCCGGCAGCGGGATGCTGCGCGCGACGCCCTTGGAGGTCTCCTTGTAGACGAACTTGTGCAGCTTCTGGTCGGGCACCTGTTCGCGCCAGTGCCAACCCTTGCGCCGCGGGCGATAGTGCTCAATGTCCTCGAGGAGCTTGGCGATGTCGATCTTCTCGTGGGGGTCGAGCTTCATGCCGCCCCTCCCCACTTCTGCTCCACAACGTCCCAGCCTTCGCCGGCGGCGAGGCGCCGCGCGGCTTCGGGCACGGCGCAGCCCCACGTGGTGCTGCAATGCAGAAGGACGTTCCCGGCCCCGTGCCCCAGCAGGCCGCGCTTCTCGCACTCGCCGACCACCGCCATGCAGGTCGGCGAGTCGACGCCCATACGCATCAGCACCGAGCGTTCGATGCTCGGCGAGGTGTGGCCGCGGGCGAGCTCGACCAGCGGGTCGACGACCCGCTGCGCGAGCTCCCAGAAGCGTGCCTCGAGCTGCTCGTCGCTGAGCTCGGCGAGGTGCCCGCGGATCTGCAGGTAGGTGTCCTCGCGGGCCATCTCAGGCCTCCTTGAGCGCGGCGATGATCGCCTCGACGGCGGCCGCGTCGCTGTTCGTGTCGGCGGCCAGGAAGACGATGTCGTCGGCCGTCGGTACGTAGCCCTCCGGCGCCCGCTTGAGCGCGTTGCGCACGTAGCTCGTGCGCATGCGGGCGACGTCGAAGTCCTTCGCCCGGATCTGCTCGGGGCGCTCCGGGATGACGATGACCTTGCCCGGAGCGTTCTCCGTGGGGTCGCCGCTCCGCACCTCGACGCCCATCTCCCTGGCGAAGTTGAGCTGCGCCCAGTGGTGCTTGCCGGCGCCGGTGTATTCGGTCTCCTGCACGACCACGGTGTTGTCGCGCGGCAGGTCGCGGGCAAGGCTCACCGCCGCGGTCATGGCGGTGTTGCCCGCCGGGCCGCGCTCGAGGCCCTCGATCTTGCTCATCGCCTCGGTGATGTAGAAGACCTCGCCCTGCGTCACGGTCAGATAGCGGTCGATGTAGCGCAGCGAGCGTGCCGCGTTACGCGGCACGTCGGCGCGGTCGGGCCACGTGGCGAAGGGAACGCCGAAACCGGTGTGACCCGTGGTGAAGCTCTTGCGGTTGAAATCGTCGTCACTGGCCATGTGCAGGCCGCTGAGGTCGACGGAGGCGCTGATGATCTGCGTGTCGGTGGCGCCGGCGTGCTTGAGGCCGCGGGCGGTGCCGGTGGTGTTGCCGCCGCCGGCGTGGGTGATCACGCAGTGCGTCGGCGGCGCCCCGGTGAGCGCCGTCATCTCGCGGGCGATCTCGAGGCCCAGGGTCTCGATGCCGCTGACCCCGAACGAGCTGTAGAGCGAGGCGGCGAAGTAGCCGGTCTGGTCGAGCAGTTCGACCATGTGGAAGAACAGTTCAGGGCCGACGGTCATCTGGATCACTTCGGCGCCGAACGCCTCGCAGATGCGGCTCTTCTCGACGATCTCCGGCTGGCCGATGTGGCGGCTGTCGAAGGTCTCCTGGACGATGATGCACTTGAG
>JBBQFA010000415.1:0-1686 GCA_038321515.1 Thermoleophilia bacterium
CGCCGGCCCATCCACCCCGGTGAGATCCTGCGCGAGGACTTCATGCCCGACTACGACCTCAGCGTGAGCGGTCTCGCTGCCGCACTCGGCGTCTCGCGTCAGTCCGTCAACGAGCTGTTGCGAGAGCGCCGCGCAGTGAGCCCCGAGATGGCGCTGCGGCTCGCGCGCCTGTTCGGCAACTCGGCGGCGGTCTGGCTGAATCTCCAGCGCGAGGTCGACCTGTGGGACGCACAGGCCGCGATCAAAGACCAGGTGCGGAGCATCAAGCCGCTCTGCGTCGCCTGACAAACGGGGCCACGCAGACAGCGCGCCGCGCTCTTGGCGAACCCGGGCGGACCTACAGGAGGCATGAAGGTCGCCTGCTCCTGGGCGCAGTTGACGCGACAAGCTTTGGGCCGGCGGCGACTCCGAAATGCTCGCACGAAGTGCTCGCGCGAGCTGAGCACGTGCACTCCGCCGTCGCGGCCCTCGACCCCGGTGCCTACCAAGGGCGGACGGCGTTCCAGTCCGGGCCGGCTGCAGGGTGGTCACTCGGGATCCGCCGTTCTCGGCCGCAGCCGTGTCCGAGTCCATAGTCAGACTGCCCAATCCTGGCTTGTTCGCCTCCACGACTCGTTCGCGGCTGTATCGTGGCGACGCGTGCGCTCAGCGGGTACGATAGACGCGGAGGTTCGACATGGTCGCAGCGCTCGAGGACAAGCGTGACGCCATCGCCGCCCTGTGCCGCAAGTACGGGGTAGTACGAATGGACGTGTTCGGCTCCGCACTTCGCGATGACTTCCGCGCCGGCGAGAGCGACGTCGACCTTCTGGCCGACTTTGGCTCCACGGACCCGTTCGAGCTCGTGGACGCGTACTTCGACCTGCTCGACGAGCTGCGCGCCCTGCTCGGCATGAAAGTCGATCTGGTAATGAGCGACGCGATCAAGAATCGCTACATCCTCGCGGAGGTCGAACGCACAAAGCAGGTTCTGTATGCAGCGTGAGCCTCGCGCCTACGTGGCTGACGTCATTGCTGCATGTGACGCGATTGCTCTCGACATCCGTGACGTCGATCTGGATGCCTATGTCGGCAACCGGACTATCCGCTCGGCAGTCGAGCGCGAATTCATCATCATCGGCGAGGCCATCAACGTGCTGGGCGATGTCGAGCCGGGACTCTTCGCGCGCATTCGACAAGCACGCAAAGCGGTCGACTTCCGCAACCAGCTCACGCACGGCTACATGACAGTGAACGACAAGCTCGTCTGGGCGTACGCGGTTCAAAATGCCCCACAGCTGCGGGACGAGTGCGTGGCACTGCTCACGGAGATGGATGAGGCGGGAGCGGACTAACAAAGGGTCCGTGTGACTCGCTTCGCTCGCAAGTCAAGCCTAAGACGTTGCCGGGGAACGGACGGGGCAGCACAGCATCCGCATCAACGACCAGTGGCGCATCTGCTTTCGCTGGCGCGCCGGCCACGCCCACGAGGTCGAGATCTGCGACTACCACTGAATGAGAAGGGAGCGCACAGGAGCGAGAAGAGGCTCCCCCCGGTCCATCCGGGAGAGGTGCTGCTCGAGGAGTTCCTCAAGCCGCTGTGAGCCTCAGCCAGAACCGGCTGGGGCTCTCCCTCGGCGTGCCCCCGCGGCGCATCAACGAGATCGTCCTGCACAAGCGCCGCGTCACCGCCGAGACGGCCTTGCG
>JBBQFA010000416.1:0-1670 GCA_038321515.1 Thermoleophilia bacterium
GGCGTGTTGCTTGTGTTCGGGGCCGGCCTGGGCGCCGCCGTCAGCGCCACCATCGGCGTGGGGGCTATCGCCGTGGCGCAGGGGCTCGACCCGTCGGCGCTCGCCGTCAACTGGTTCACGTGGTGGCTCGGCGACGCCAGCGGCCTGATCCTGGTCACACCCCTTATCGTGTATCTCGTCAGACTGCCGTATCGGAAGCCGACGTGGTTCCAACTCATCGAGGGCTTGGCGCTTGTTTTCGGCGCAGCCGGCGTGGGGCTACTCGCGTTGACGGGGTCGATCGGGCGCGCCTGGGCGGTGCCGGGCCAGTTCCTCATCATGGTGCTCATCATCTGGACCGCCTTCATCCTCGGGCCACGGATCTCGATGCTGTCTGTCAACGTGGTGGCCGCTGTGGCGGTGATCGCCGCCGTTCGGCTCGAGGGCCCGTTCGTCGATCCGTCGCGTAACACGACCCTGCTCAGCCTTCAGGCGGCCATGTGCGGACTCGCGATCGCGACGCTCATCCTCGCGACGATGGTCGAGCAGCGCAGGGAGGCACTCCTCGTCGCGGAGGCGGTTCGGGACGAGCTCGAACAGAAGGTACATGAGCGCACGGCGCAGCTCGAGGAGCTCGCGACGCACGACCCGCTCACGGGTCTCATGAACCGGCGCGCCTTCTCGGCGGTGCTGGACCGCGCCGTCCAGCAGGCGCGCCGCGCGCACCCTTCCGCTCTGCTCTTCGGCGACCTCGACGGGTTCAAGAGCTTCAACGACGCCCGCGGACACGCCGCCGGCGACGCCGCGCTTGTCGCCGTCGCCGAAGTACTGCGCACCGAAGCGCGCGGCGCCGACGCCGTCGCGCGCCTGGGCGGTGACGAGTTCGCCTTGCTGCTGGATGGCGCGTCCCGTGCGGGTGCCGCTGCCGTCAGTGAGCGCATCGGCGAGCGTATCGGTGGTCTCGGTGTGGACGCCGGCGTGCCGATGGGCGTGAGCATCGGCGTGGTCAGCATCGACGGGGCTCTCGCCGGCGACGAACTGCTGGCCGCGGCGGATCGCGCTATGTACGCCGCGAAGGCGACAAGCGACGGCTCGATTGTGGTCGTCGCCGATATCGCGACCGCGGCGGATCCGGCGGGCGATCCCACCGCGGATGCCGCCGGGGGATAGTGCGTCAGCTCGCCCACCGCCTCGCGGAACACGCTGGTGTGCAGGTCTACGTCGGCCTCTGACGTGGCGGGGCACATCAGCGCCGTGTTGTGGAACGGCGTCATGAAGACGCCGCGGTTGATCGCGTAGAGGTGCAGATAGTCCTCGAGCTCGCCGTCGTGCGCGGCGCGCGACTGGTTGCCGGTGCGCGGCACCACCGGCGCGAAGCGATATTCGGCGCGGGCGCCGGCCGAGGCGAGCGCGTTGCCGGCCAGCGTGCCGCCGATGCCGCCCTGGTCGACGAGGTCGGCGTCGGGGTCACCGAGGATCCGTTCCGCGAGCTCCTCCGTGACGCCATAGGCGCCGATCGGCACGCCGCCGGCGATGGCCTTGCCGATGGTGACCACGTCCGGGCGCAGGCCGAAGGCGCGGGTGCAGCCGCCGATGCCGGCGCTGATCGTGTGCGTCTCGTCGTTGATCAGCAGCGTGCCGGTCTCGTCGCACAGGTCGCGCACGGCCTGGAGGAAGCCGGGCTCCGGCGG
>JBBQFA010000417.1:0-1585 GCA_038321515.1 Thermoleophilia bacterium
TGCTGCCGCACGTGGACGGCATGGAGGTCTGCCGACGCGTCCGCGCCCAAAGCATCGTCCCGATCATCATGCTCACCGCCAAGAGCGACGAGTTCGACAAGGTCCTCGGCCTCGAGATCGGCGCCGACGACTACATCACCAAAGACAAGTTCAGCCTGCGCGAGTTTCGCAGCCGAGTGCGCGCCCAGCTGCGCCGCGCCGAGATGAGCCGCAGTGCCGAAGCCACCAAGAAGGAGCTCATCAAGGTCGACGGCCTCGAGGTGGACGTGCTCAAACGCAACGTCCTGGTGCGCGGCGCCAAGGTCGACCTCACCTACATCGAGTTCGAGATCCTCAAGACGCTCATCTCGCACCCCGGCCGCGTGTACAGCCGTCAGCTCCTGCTGCAACTCGTCTGGGGCGACAGCGACTACCGCGACTCCCGCACGATCGACGTGCACATCCGGCACCTGCGCGAGAAACTCGAGGCCGACCCCAAGGACCCCGAGTTCATCTTCACAGTGCGTAACATCGGCTACAAGTTCCGCGAGTTTTAATAGTCCGCGGCGCTGCGGCGCACCTTCATCATGTTCAGATCCGTCAAAAACTGGCTCACCCTGCTCATCGTCGGCCTCGTCGCCCTCGCGATGCTGGTCGCGTGGGTGTACGTCGTGCCCCCGCTGCGCGGCCGACTCGTTGAACAGAAGCTCGTCGACGCCAGGGGCAACGCGCGTCTGATCAGCAACACACTCATCACCTGGCTGCGCTACTCGTCAACGGGGCAGCTCTTCGTCACCGATCGGATCGCGTTGGGAAACACGCTGAACAGCATCTCGGCCCGATTCGCCGGACGGGCCATCATCTACACCCGGACCGTCGCGCTCGTCGCGGATTCCGGCGGCCAGGCCTCACCGGACGCCACCAAGTACCCCATGCTCGAGCAAGCGGTCCGACAGGGTCGCATCGTGCAAGGCACCGTGATGACCGAGAACGGCCGCGTGGCGGCCACTGCCTTCCCGCTGGTCCCAGTCAACGGGGGGCGCACGGTGGTCGCCGTTGTCCTCGTGATCTCGTCCCTTAAGGATGTTGACAATGCCGTCGACGCGGTGCAGCGCCAGCTGCTGTTCGCAACGGTCCTCGCGCTCGGCATCAGTCTGCTGCTCGGCTACATGGCCTCGTACTTCATCGCTCGCCGCCTCAAGCGCATCGAGCGCAGCGCCGAGCTCATCGCCGGCGGCGACCTGACCGCCAAGGTGCCTGAGACCATGGAGGACGAGATCGGGCAGCTGGCCGACACCTTCAACGCGATGGCCGACAGACTGCGCAGCGCCTTCGCGCAGGTCGAGCACGAGCGCGACCGTGTGGAGGTGCTGCTCAACGACCTGAGCGAGGGCGTGATCGGGCTCTCGGCTGAGGGCGCGGTGACGATCGCCAACCCTGCCGCTGCGATCCTGCTGCAGGCACCGATGCCGGTCGGCGCGACCATCGAAGAGGCCATGCCCGCGGATGTCGTCAATCTCTGGCACGACTCGCGCGCCGACGGCGACACCGACATCGTCGTGTTCGCCCACGGCGACGTCACGCTCGAGGCGACCACGTACCCCGT
>JBBQFA010000418.1:0-1585 GCA_038321515.1 Thermoleophilia bacterium
GCCCCAACGTCTCGCAGCATCTCGCGGTGCTGCAGCGCGACGGGCTCGTGAGACGCTCGCGTCAAGACGGCCGCGTTCTCTGGGAGGTGGTCGACCGGCGACTCTCCGACGCCTGTGCGCTCATCGACGAGATCCTCGGCCCCGAGCTCGCGGCTCGCGCACATGCGCTCGAACCCGTCGCCATCGACACATCCAACTAGACGCGCCAGGAGCCCATATGATCGACGTCAACGTACACGCCTGTCCCCAGAACCACCCGTGCCCTGCCGTCCACTCGTGCCCAGAGGGCGCTATCGTCCAGGACAGCATCTACGAGGCGCCGCGCATCGACCATGAGCTCTGCACCGACTGCGGCGCCTGCACGACGGCCTGCCGTGTGTTCTCGCGCATCCCGGACGCAGTGGGGGTGAGCTGATGGCGACCTTCGACCTCGTCTGCCGCGACTGCGAGCACGAGTTCCAGGTCGTCACTCGCGCCGCCATCCGCGACAGGCAGAAGCGCTGCCCCGAGTGCGAGTCGCAGAACGTGCGCCAGAGCTTCGCCAGCTTCCTGCGCAACGGCTCGCTCTCAAACCCGTCGTGCGGCGCCCCGCAGCGCAGCAGCGGCTACGGCTGAGGCTGATGCCGCGGCGCGGTCGCGCCGCCTGACACATCGTCGAGAATCCGGGGCCGGACGAGGCACTATATCCTGAGCGTCCGGCCCCAGCCGTTTCATGCCCTCATCCCCCGGGTACGCCGCGGTCATGGAGATATCAGCCGACCACCTCAGCCTCGAAGCATTCATGATCGAGATGCGCCGCGAGCCGGCGAGCTCGCTCACGCACGAGCGGCTCATGGAGCTCGTCACCCGTCTCAGGTATGACGACGACCTGATCCTGAAGCACGCCGACTTCTGCGCCGAGCACTACGCCCGCAATCTCGTGTGCCGCACACCGGCCTTCGAGCTGCTCGTGTTGTGCTGGAGGCCGGGCCATGAATCGTCGATCCATGACCACGTCGGCTCGCTCAACGCGATCGGCGTGTTCGCCGGCGAGCTCACCTCATGCGTCTTCCAGCCGATGACCGGCAAGTCCTTCGGCACCGGCCCCGTCGAGATGACCGGCGAGCAGCGAGTGCAGCCGGGCCAGGGGTGGATCGGCGTAGACCGCGACGGTATCCACCAGCTCGCCAACACATCCGCTGAAGATCTCATCACCGTGCACGTGTACGCGCCGGCGCTCATGGAGCTCACCGTCTACTCGACTGAGACGGCGGACGTCGAGCGGCGACCGCTGAGATACACGCTGGCGGAGGACCTGGACTAGGACGAGATACCCGATGACTCTACCGACGCGTCCGCTCGGCACGAGCGGTATGGAGATCACGACCCTCGGCTTCGGCTCGTGGGCCGTCGGTGGCGGCGGCTGGTCCTTTGGCTGGGGACCGCAGGACGACGACCGCTCCATCGCCGCGATCCGGCACGCCGTCGACCTGGGCATCAACTGGGTCGACACCGCCGCGGTCTACGGGCACGGACACGGCGAGGGAGTGGTTGGCCGGGCTGTGCGGGCCCTGCCCGCAGCCTCCCGGCCGCTCGTGTTCACGAA
>JBBQFA010000419.1:0-1584 GCA_038321515.1 Thermoleophilia bacterium
CCACACGCCGCCGCCGCCGCACCAGTCGCCGCTGTGATCGCCGTCGTGGTCGCCGTCGCCCATCATGCCGCTCGGGCTGGCGCCGGCGATCGGCACGAGGAGCAGCGCCGCGAGCGCGACGACCGCGAGGGCGGCGAGAAGCGCCTTGAAGCTTCGTTTCATCAGGTGACCATCCTTTGACTCATCGAGGGTATGGCCTCGGAGCATTCAGGACGACGATGCTCCGCGATATTGAAGGACTTGTGAATGGGCCGTCCGGACCTCCTTCGCGGTCGCTTGCTGCTTCCGCTGGTTGAAACACGGGAGGACGCCGTTTCTTACAGCCCGCCCGCGAACCGGGCGATCAGTCGCCTGAGCCGCCGTCGTGGCTGCCGGACGTTTCACCACCGTCATGGGTGGTCGTCGTGCTGGTCGAATGACTGCCGGTTGAGCCTGTGCTCGTGCCGCTATCGTGCGTCGTCGTCGTGGAGTCGCCGCCGGCATCGTGCGTCGTCGTCGGGGGGCCGTCGCCATCACCGGCGTCGTGGGTCGCGGCGTCATGGCCGCCGCCGGCATGATCGCCTGTGTGGGCGCCCGACTCGGCGTGGCGTGCGGCCCCGCTGTGCTCGCCCCACGGCGTGCCATGGCCCGCCCGATGTCGGTCGTGCAGGCCGGTGTAGGTCGACGAGGGCTGCGCGCTGGCGCCGGCGGGAGCCGCGGTCGCCGCAGCCGCCGCAGGCCCTCGGTCGCTCCTGCCCGCCTCCTTGACCGCCACCGCGTCGCCGCCGATGACGACGGCCGCCGCGGCGGCGGTGATCGCCGCCTTGGTCGTGACGGCGGCGCCGATCTTGGCCAGCAGCCCGGCGCCGGCGGGACCCGCAGCCGCGGGTATCACGGTCTGCGCGGCGGGCGCAAGGCTCGCCAGGACCGGCGGCATCGCCTGGAGCGCCGCCGGCACGCTCAAGGGCATGAGTACGAGGCCGAGCGCGGCCGGGGCGGCGGCGTCCGCGCCGGCGAGCTTGGCGAACACGGTCTTGAACGAGGCGCGGGCACGGTGCACGAGCACATCGGCGGTCGGACGGGAGACCTCCATCACCTCGGCGATCTCCTCGGGCGGCAGGCCCTGGAGGTCCTTGAGCACGAGGGCGGTGCGGTAGCGCGCGTTCATCTCGCCGAGCGACTGCTCGACGAGGGCCACGGTCTGGGCGCGCTCGAACTCGTCGACTCCTGAGGCCGCCTGCTCGAGGCCGGCGTCGCCGCCGCCGTCGAGCTTGCGCCGCGAGCGCAGGTGGTTGAAGCAGGCGTTGGTGGCCACGCGGTAGAGCCAGGGGCGCAGCCGGAACGACTCGGCATCGGTCGCCGGCAGCTGGTCGAACGCCTTAATGAAGACTTCCTGGGTCACGTCCTTCGCCTCCTCGCGGTCGCCGAGCACCCGAGCGCAGAGGTTGTAGATGGGTGCGTGGCACTCGCCGTAGAGGCGCTCGAAGGCGTCACGGCGCCCGGCCCGGAGGCCGCGCACGAGTTCGGGGGCTGTGGCGGGGGGTGAGGACATCAGGTCAGGGGTTCCGAGCTTAACGGTACTCTCATCCCCCCACGGTTCAACCG
>JBBQFA010000420.1:0-1582 GCA_038321515.1 Thermoleophilia bacterium
GAGGACCTGCCGGCCGTCGCCGAACTGGCGCACGCGGCCGGCGCCCTGTTCGTCGTGGTCGCCGATCCGGTCTCGCTGGGGCTCCTCGAGGCGCCCGGCCGGCTCGGCGCCGACATCGTCGTCGGCGAGGCGCAGGCGCTCGGCAACGCGATGCACTTCGGCGGGCCCGGCCTCGGCTACATGGCCGTGACCACCAAGCTGATGCGCCGCATCCCCGGCCGCCTGGTCGGCGAGACCGTCGACCTCGAGGGCCGCCGCGGCTTCGTGCTCACGCTGCAGACGCGCGAGCAGCACATCCGCCGCGACAAGGCGACGAGCAACATCTGCTCCAACCATGCGCTGAACGCACTCGCGACGCTCGTGTACCTCAGCTGGCTGGGCAAAGAGGGCCTGCCCGACCTGGGCCTGCACTGCGCGCGCAAGGCCGCCTATCTGCGCGAGCGCCTGCTGGCGCTCCCGGGCCTGGCGGCCTTCACCGAGGGCCCCATCTTCCGCGAGTTCGCCGTGCGGCTGCCGAAGCCGGCGGCCGAGGTCGTCGACGCGCTGGTGTCCGAGGGGTTCCTGGCCGGCGTGGCCACCGGCCGCTTCGCCGGCCGCTTCGACGGCGAGCAGCTCGACGACGTCCTCCTGGTCGCCGTGACCGAGAAGCGCACGCGCGCCGAGCTCGACCGCTTCGCCGAGGCGCTCGGCAGGGTCCTCGCGAGCGAGGAGGTGCACCGTGGCTGAGCGCACCGACGCCTCGCCGGGCCGGAGCGGCGCGCCCGTCTGCCGGCCCGCCTCCGTGGACCGTGCGACCATCTACGAGAAGTCGCGCCCCGGCCGCAGCTCGTACACGCTGCCCGAGCTCGGGGTGCCCGAGGTCCCGGCCGCCGAGCTCGTCCCCGAGACGCTGCGCCGCTCCGCCCCGGCGCGCCTGCCGGAGATCGGCGAGATGGACCTGCTGCGTCACTTCACCGGACTCTCCACGCTCAACTACGGCGTGGACAGCGGCATCTACCCGCTCGGCTCGTGCACGATGAAGTACAACCCGCGCGTGAACGAGGTGGCCGCGCGGCTCGACGGGTTCTCCGGCCTGCACCCCTACCAGCCTGAGTCGCTGGCGCAGGGGGCGCTCGAGCTGATGTACGACCTCGAGCGCTGGTTCGCCGAGATCTCCGGCCTGCACGCCACCACGCTGCAGCCGGCGGCCGGCGCCCACGGCGAGCTCACCGGGCTGCTGGTCATCCGCGCGGCCCATCTCGCCGAGGGCCGCGATCCCAAACGGATCATCATCCCGGACACCGCGCACGGTACAAACCCGGCCAGTGTCGTCATGGCCGGTTTCGTGCCCACCCCCGTGTCGAGCGATCCTCGCGGCGGCGTGGACATCGACGTGCTTCGCACCATCATCGCCGAGGGCGACATCGCCGGGCTCATGCTCACCAACCCCAACACGCTGGGCCTGTTCGACGAGCACATCACCGAGATCGCCCAGCTGGTGCACGACGCCGGCGGCTTGCTGTACTACGACGGCGCCAACGCCAACGCCGTGCTCGGCATCAGCCGTCCCGGCGACATGGGCTTCGACATCGTCCACTTCAAC
>JBBQFA010000421.1:0-1572 GCA_038321515.1 Thermoleophilia bacterium
CGACCAGCTCTACGTCGAGCACGTGAACGACTGGGCGCGCCGGTACGCGGAGCACGTCGAGGTCGGCATCGACACGGTGGCCGACATGGCGGCGGAGGTCGTGGCCCGGCCGCCGACGAAGCTCGTCCTCGTGACGGAGGCGGCGGATGTCGAGCGGCTGCTGCCGGAGCTGCAGGCGCGCTGGCGCGGCCGGCTGTACGTCACGCGGTCGCAGCCGGAGTACATCGAGTTCGTCGACGCGTCGGTCAGCAAGAGCGCCACCCTGCAGTGGCTGTGCGACCGCCTGGGGCGTCGTCGTGAACGCGTCGTCGCGCTGGGCGACGGCATGAACGACGTCGACATGTTGCGCTGGGCCGGCCTCGGCGTGGCCGTGGCCGAGGCCGCGGCGCCGGTGCGCGCGGCGGCGGATCTCGTGGTGCCGCGCGCCGGCCTGCCGGCCTTTCTCGAGAGCGTCGCCACGGGCGCCGGCGCGGGCACAAAATGAAGGCGGCGCCTGGAGGGGAGGCGCCGCCTTCGAGGGGCCTCGGTGCTGTGGGATAGCACCGGTCTTGTCCCCCTGACGGGACGCGCGTTCACTGGTTTGGACTGTGAAGGCGCACCAAAAGAATACGCCGGCCCCGGAGCCTGGTCAAGGCTCCGGGGCCGGCGTCGTGTGAAGAAATGTTGCGTGCCCGTCAGCGCTCTTTGGTCATCCTCAGGGAGAAGCTGAGCGGGAAGTCGTCGTGGCGTCCCTTCACGCGCTGCAGGCCGTCGTCGCAGAGCTCGAGAAACGGGAACGGGAGGCCGGGGATCGTATACGGGAACTCGTGAAGAGCGTCCAGCCGCATCCCGCAGCGCAGCAGCGGGTCGATGATCTCGGCGAGGCCGTGATTCCACCCGAACGTGACCGTGTTCTCGAGGGTCGCGGCTGGGTCGGCGTAGTCGCCCGGTTCGTCGAAGCGCTGTGGTCTTCCATACTGGAAGTAGGGGTAGCCGACGCGCATCGCCGCGGGGGTGGCGTCGTCGGCGATCAGGTACGCGCAGGGATGGAACTCGGCGATGTAGAACGTGCCGCCCGGCTTGAGAAAGTGGGCGACGACCTGCGCCCAGCGCTCCAGGTCGCCGAGCCAGATGAGCGCTCCCCAAGACGTGAACACGACGTCGAACTCGCCGGACAGCCTGTCCGGCAGGTCTTCGACGTCGCTCTGCACGAAGGTCGCGCGCGAGGAGAGGCCAGCTTCGCCGGCCAGCGCGCGCGCCTGCGCGATCCCCTCGCTCGAGAAGTCCACGCCGGTGACGGTGGCGCCGCGGCGCGCCCAGCTCAGGGTGTCGAGGCCGAAGTGGCACTGCAGGTGCAGCAGCGTCGTGCCCTCATGGACCAGCGGGCCGAGCTCGCGCTCCTCGATGCCGCTGAGCGAGCTCTTGCCGGCCTTGAAGCCCTCGAGGTCGTAGAGCTCGGAGCTCACGTGCAGCTCCACGGCCTCGTCCCAGCTGGCGAGGTTGGCCTTGAGGTAGTCGTCGAGCATCGCGTCGCCCTCTCTCGTCAGCCGGCCGGCTTGACGGCCCGGACGGTGTAGGTGAAGGGCTGGTCGG
>JBBQFA010000422.1:0-1572 GCA_038321515.1 Thermoleophilia bacterium
GCGCGCTGATGCAGCCCGTCGATGTTCTGGGTGATCACGGCCACGCTCGGCAGCAGATCCTCGAGCTCGGCGATCGCCAGATGCCCGGGGTTCGGCTCGGCCGCGGCGACGACGCCGAAGCGGTGCTCGTACCAGCCCCAAACGAAGGCCGGGTCGCGCTGGTAGGCCTCGGGGGTGGCCAGGTCCATGGGGTCGTACTGCGCCCACAGGCCGGTCTCGGGTTCGCGAAAGGTCGCGATGCCGGATTCTTTGCTGACTCCGGCCCCGGTGAACACCACGAGCCTGGCCGAGCGCGCGACGGCGCGAGCCGCCGTCTGCAGTTGGTCGCCCATGACACCTCCCCGGATGGTGCTGCCGGCCACCGGAGATTGTACGCTAGCCAGGGAGGCAAGACATGGACCCCAACGAGGACGAGGAAACGCGGACGCCGGCTGACGCCGAGCGGCCGGATGCTGCGGAGCCGGCCGCCGAAGGTGAGCCGGTGGTCGCTGTCCAGCAAAGCGGCGGCGGCCTGCGCCTGCTCGCCGCCGTCGTCACCCTGCCGTGGATGCTCGGCTACGGCGTGACGGGCGCGTGGTGCGTCGCCCGCGGCGCCAGCGCCTTCGCCGACGGCCTGCCGCAGATCGACGCCGGCTACACGCGCATGGTCACGCCGGCCGGCCTGATGTACGTCGGCGCGCTGCTGCTCGCCGGCTTCGCCGTGTTGCTCGCCGGCGCGCTGCTCCTGCTCTTCGGGCGGCGTTCGGCGATGGTGTGGCTGCCGCTGCTGCTGGTCGCCGCGGGTCTCACGGCCGGGTCGGTCTGGGCCGCCGTGAGCGGCGGCCTGCACCCCGGCCTCTGGCTGTTCTTCTTCTTCGGTCTCGCCTACGTCGTCGTGGTCGCTGCGGTACGCCTTGCGCAGGCGACGCGCTCGGCGCGTCATGGCAGGATCGCGGAGCCATGAGCTCGAGCGCTGCTGCTTCTCGGGCGGGCAGAAGGCGCTCATCCACTCGGTCCGCGACATGGCCAGGCGGTATCGCGCCCAGCTGACCTGAGCGTTGCCCGTCCCGGCAGGGCGCTCGTGTGTCGCGACGGCGCATGCGGCGGGCGCCGGCGCTGGCCCTCCGGGCCCGGGCCGGCTCCCCGGTTCGTCCGTCTCGACCCATTGTCGCCCCCGCGGGCGGATGCTAGCGTCTACTGTTCAATCCTGACGTCACCATCAGTCCTGGCGTCGCAGCCACCCGGCGGTCCGTCTCCGCCGGTCCACAAGGAGGGGCACATGCCGGACGAAGCCAAGCAGGACGAGACCCGCCAGCCGACGGTCGAGGAGCTCAAGGCCAAGGCGTACCAGCCCATGGAAGACGCCATGGTCCTCCACCCCTTCTACAAGGGCAAGATCGAGACGACGCTCAAGTGCTGCGTGCGCGACTTTCAGGACTTCGGCATCTGGTACACGCCGGGCGTCAGCAAGCCCTGCCTCGACATCCAGGCCGACCCCGAGAAGGTCTACGAGCACACCAACAAGGGCAACACGGTGGCCGTGATCAGCGACGGCACGCGCGTGCTCGGCATGGGCGATATCGGCCCCAAGGC
>JBBQFA010000423.1:0-1552 GCA_038321515.1 Thermoleophilia bacterium
GCACATGGTCTTTCTGCGCTACGCGGACGTGCCCGGCATGATCGGCAAGATCGGCACCAAGGTCGGCGAGTTCGGCATCAACATCGGCCAGATGGGCGTGGGCCGCGAGGTCAAGGAGCAGCAGGCCGTGATGGGTCTGACGCTCGACGCGCCGATGACCGCCGAGCAGCTCGCCGAGCTGGTCGCCGGCTGCGGTCTCGCCGACGGCAAGCGGGTGTCGCTGTAGCTGTCGCGCGCCAGACGTGTGACGAAACGCCGGGGGCGGCGGGCCGAGATGGCCCGCCGCCCCGTTGCGTGTGTCACACAGCGGTCATGTTGCGCGGGTCAGGCGGCGAGCGTCTCGTGGGCGCAGAGCGTGTTGCCCTCGCTGTCCTTGAACCAGGCCGCCCTGTCGGCGTCGCGGGTGGCGATGCCGCCGACGGTCTTCATTCCCGGAAAGTCGTACTCTTCGAACGAGACCCCCTGCGAGCGAAGTTCGGATACCGTCGCCTCGAGGTCGTCGACCTCGAACGTGAGGGCCGTGTTGTCGGCCTTGGTGCGCTCACGCTGATAGAGCATGATCAGCGTGCCACCGCCGGCGTGTACAAACAGGCTCTCGGGCATGTCGTCGCGGGTCTCGGTCTCGAGACCGAGCTTCTCTTCGTAGTAGGAACGGGCGCGCCGCAGATCCTCGGCCGGGAGGGTCGTGGCTGCGGGCGCCGTACTGAGTCGTGTCGTTACCTTGGTCATCACTCTCACCTCATCGCGGTGTCGCGGGTGGTACCTTTGGAGCGTTCCCCAGTGGTGCGGCCTGAAACGGGAGCAGCGTTGTCCTGATTATGCCGGGGCGCCGGTGCTTGCGCCCCCGAGCTCGCCTGACGTAGACTCACCGGACCATGCGTCGTCATACGACAAGCGAGTCCAGCCGGGAGCCCCACATTGGGGTACGCGCCCGCGACCTCTCCCTCCTCGGCTGCCTGCTCCTGCTCCCCCCTCGGGGGGATGCGTAGACACCTGCGGCCGGCACGGCCAACTCCTGGATCACATTCGGATCCGCTGTTCCATTTGACGACGACGCATGCCTTGGGAGGTGTGGGTGACTCGTGAGCAGTAGCAGGTACATCAAGATCTTCGACACGACGCTGCGCGACGGCGAACAGGCGCCGGGCGCTACCTTGAACAGGGCCGAGAAGCTCGAGATCGCCCACCAGCTCGCCAAACTGGGCGTCGACATCATCGAGGCCGGGTTCCCGATCGCCTCGCCCGACGACTTCGAGGCGGTCAAGGCGATCGCCGCCGAGGTGAGGGGGCCGCGGGTCGCAGGCCTCGCGCGGGCGATCGAGAAGGACATCACGACCGCCTGGGACGCGGTGAAGGTGGCGGAGAAGCCCCGCATCCACACCTTCATCAGCACGAGCGCGGTCCACATGAAGCACCAGATCAAGAAGACGCCGGATGAGGTGCTCGCCGACACGCGCGCCATGGTGAGCCTGGCGCGCGACCTCGCGAGCACCCACACCGGCGCCGACGTCGAGTTCAGCGCCATGGACGCGAGCCGCTCGGAGCCCGAGTT
>JBBQFA010000424.1:0-1536 GCA_038321515.1 Thermoleophilia bacterium
AAGTGAAGGGCTCCACCTTGCCGTGCTCGTCTTATTCTCGAACCTGCTATGCAGGTGGGTGCTCTCCCGGGTCATCCACGGATGATCCGAAGTACGAGCTCCCGAGGTGTTCGTGTTGGCTCGAGAATGTGACGGGGTCACGAACAAGGTCGAGCCGCTGCATCCTAGCAAACGTCCACTGTTTCAACAAACTAGTCGGCAGCCCTGCAAAAAGCTTGAGGACGCAAGCCCGAAGCGGGCCGTGACCGCTGGGCCGGCGGTCAGCCTGGTCTGATACGCAGGTCCTTGAGCTGCTCGGCCGTGACCGGCCCGGGCGCGGCCGTCATAGGGTCGCCGCCGGACGATGTTTTGGGAAAGGCGATGACGTCGCGGATCGAGTCGGCGCCGGCGAGCAGCATGATGATGCGGTCGAAGCCCAGGCCGATGCCGCCATGTGGCGGCGCCCCGTACTCGAGCGCCTCGAGGAACCAGCCGAAGGCCTCGTCGATGCGGGCGTCGTCCATGCCCAGGGCGCGCAGAATGGCGCGCTGCACGCCGGCGTCGTGGTTGCGCAGGGAGCCGGAGCCGAGCTCCACGCCGTTGAGAACCAGGTCATACTGGGCGCCGCGCACGGCAAGCGGGTCGCTCTCGAGCAGCGGCATCGTCGCCTCGGTGGGCAGGCTGAACGGGTTGTGGCCGTAGGTCAGCGTCCCGGTCTCCTTGTCGATCTCGAACAGCGGGAACTCCTCTACCCAAAGGAGCGACCAGCGACAGCTGGGCTCGGGCGCGAGCAGAGCGACGAGCGCGAGGCGCAGCGCGCCGAGCACCTCGGCGGCGACGAGCGCCTCGTCCGCGGCGAAGACGATGAGGTCGCCGGGCTCGCCGCCGGTCTGCGCCACGAGAGCGGCCTGCTCGGACTCGGCGAGGAACTTGACGATGGGGCCGCGCAGGGCGCGGCCCTCCTCCACGTACACGTAGGCCATGCCCTTGGCGCCACGCTCCTTGGCGAGCTCGGTGAGCTTGTCGATCCGCGCCCGGGAGAGCGAAGCGCCGCCGGGCGCGCGGATGGCGCGCACGACGCCGCCGCTCTCGACGGCGCCGCGAAAGACCTTGAACTCACTGGCCGCGAACGTCTCGCTGAGGTCGGTGATCTCAAGGCCGTAGCGTAGGTCGGGCTTGTCGCTGCCGTAGCGCAGCATCGCCTCGTCGTACGAGAGGCGCGGCAGAGGCGTGGGCGGCGGCGTCTCCCCCACGCCCTCGAAGACCGCCGTCATGAGGCCCTCGAGGATATCTCTGATCTCGGGCACGGTGAGAAACGAGGTCTCGAGGTCGATCTGCGTGTGCTCGGGTTGGCGGTCGGCGCGCAGGTCCTCGTCGCGAAAGCAGCGCGCGAACTGGTAGTAGCGGTCGAGGCCGCCGACCATGAGGATCTGCTTGAACATCTGCGGCGACTGCGGCAGCGCGTAGAACCGGTGCGGCTGGAGCCGTGAAGGAACGAGAAAGTCGCGGGCGCCCTCGGGTGACGACTTGGTGAGATCGGGCGTCTCGACCTCGATG
>JBBQFA010000425.1:0-1530 GCA_038321515.1 Thermoleophilia bacterium
TGCTTCTCGTCGAGCCGCAGGTCCTCCTCGCGCACCGGGATGTAGGTAGCCACGGCGCCCTTGCGGACGGCGAACTCACGGATGCCGTTGACCGAGTTGTGGTTGTCGTAGCTGAGCAGGAAGACGCCGCCGGGCGCGAACGGGTAGGCCTCGCCGACCAGCTTGAGGGCGCCGCTGGCGTTGGGCGTGAAGACGATCTCGAACTCGTCCTCGGGAGCGTTGAAGAAGCGGCGCACAGCGCCGCGCGCCTCCTTGGCGAGCTCGGCCGAGGCCAGCGACGCCGGACTTTGCGAGTGCGGGTTACCGAGCACGCGCGCGGAGAGGAGATCCTGGTGGCGGCGGATCTGCGACTCCGCGTAGAGGCCGCCGCCGGTGTAGTCCAGGTACGTCTGGCCGAGACGGTCGAGGCGCGCGTAGTCGCGAGCACGCAGCTCGTCGACCGCGATGGTGGCGGCGTAGGGCGGGTAGCGGCGCACGAAGTCGTCGTAGGCGGCGCTCAGCCCCTGAGCTTCGAACTGCTCCTTCGCCGTCACGACTCACTCCCTTCCGCTGTGTGGACTCCGCCATCACACGGGTCAACGACCTCACTGTCAAGAGCGCCGCCGCGTCGCACCGTCCGCGCGGGCGGCGGACCCGGGCGGTCGGGCGGCCGGCCAACGTCAGCCCAGCAGGCCGGCGAGGCCCTTGACAGTGTAAAGCACGCCGACGGCCAGAAAGACAACATGAGGATGGGACGATCGTCCCGGGCGAGCCACTCCTTGGCCCGGGCGAGTAAGCCGCCGACCCGGCCCGGTGCGACGAAATACGCGACGACCGGCACGACCGAGGTGCTCACGGCGACGGCGACGAACAGGGCCAGCGCCGTGAACGCCTGCGCCCGGGTCACCTGTGCGGCGAGGATGTCGCTCCGCGCCGACCCCTCCATCTCTAAATTGACGAGCATGACGCCGACGACGGCCACACCCAGGGGTCCCATGCGGCCGATCCAGCGCATCCAGCCGGGCTCCTGCTTCTCCTCACCCGGCTTCGGCCGCCGCACGAGCAAGACCATGAACGCAGCCAGAAATGCGAGCCCGACGATCAGCCAGAGCACCAGCATGATGCGGCCGATACGCGTGCCGGCGCCGAGCGCCGTGCCGTGCAGAAGCAGCAGGACGGCGGCGCCGAAGGCATAGGACACGCCGATGAGAGCGGCCAGATAGGCGAGGCCGTTGGCCACCGGTCGGTCCGTCGCCGGCATCACGGCCTCAGCTCCCCGGCAGCCGCCGCTCGCAGACTTCGGCGACCAGATGGTCGACGAACTCGCCGAGCGGCCGCGCGCCCTTGTCCTCACCGCGCTCGCGCACGCCGACGGCGCCGCTCTCGGCCTCGCGGTCGCCGACCACGAGGATGTACGGCACCTTCTGCAGCTGGGCGTCGCGGATACGCCTGCCGATGCTCTCGCTGCGGTCGTCGATATCCGCGTGCAGGGCGACCGGCGCCGTGCGCACGTCGGCGGCGCCGGCGGCGCGCAGGGTGCGCAGCACCTCC